>NZ_JBHWLC010000033.1:0-87484 GCF_042730635.1 Streptomyces sp. NPDC059917 | reverse complement strand
GTCGCGTTCTCGCGACCGGGGCCCCTCCTTCATGTCGTCCGCGGGGGTACCTAGGGGCGGCGGCCCGTCGGCTCGCCCAGGATGCCCGCCGGGATGCTGATGCCGGGGTCGGGGATGCCCGGCGTACCGGTGCCCGGGTCGCCGGTGGTCGCGCCCGCGATCGTCTGCCCGCCCGGCGAGCCGTCGCCCGGCTTGCCGTCGCCGCCCGGCTTACCGGGCTTGCCCGGCTTGCCGGGGCGGTTCTGGGTCGGCGGGTTCGCGTTGCCGCGGCTGCCGCCCGAGGGGGTCGAGGGCTCCGGGATGCTGACCGTGGTGAAGGTCGGGGACTCGCGGCCGGAGAGGGCGCCCGAGACGGCGTCCTTCCAGATCGGACCGGGCAGGCCACCACCGAAGACCTTCGGGTAGAACTGCCCGCCGATGGTGATGTCCTCCATCGAGATCTTCTTCGCGCCGCCCGAGCCGACCCACACCGCGCCGGACATGTTCGGGGTGTAGCCGACGAACCAGGCGTTGTAGCGGTTGTCCGTGGTACCCGTCTTGCCCGCGCTGTCGCGGTCGGTCAGACCGGCCTTCTCACCGGTACCGGAGTCGACCACCCCGCGCAGCAGGGTGTTGATGGTGTCGGCGGTGGACTCCGACATCGCCTGGTCGCACTTGCTCTTCGGCACCTGGAGCGCCTTGTTGTGCGAGTCGGTGATCGCCTCGATCGCGATCGGGGTGCAGTAGACGCCTCGGTTGGCGAAGGCGGCGTACGCGTTGGCCATCGTCAGCGGGGACATCTCGGCGGAGCCGAGCGCGATGGACGGGGACTCGGGCAGCTTCTCGCCGCTGGCCGGGACGACGTTCAGCTTCTGCGTCATCTCGGTGACCGGGCAGAGGCCGACGTCGCCGATCATCTGGACGAAGTACGTGTTGATGGACTTCTCCATCGCCGTCTTCAGCGCGTACGGACCGAACTCGTCCTCGGTCTCGTTCTGCGCCTTCTCGTACTTCTTGGTCTTCGGGTCGCGCTGGTTGACGTAGTTCGTGCCGTCGCAGCGCGCGATCGGGCTCGGGTAGTCGACCTCGTACGGCGCCGGGTAGACCTTGGTCGGCTGCGTCCCGCGCTCCAGGGCCGCCGCCGCGATGAACGGCTTGAAGGTCGAGCCCGTCTGGAAGCCGAAGTTGGAGCCGCCCATCCGCTTGTCCACGGAGTAGTTGATCTGCGTCTCGTTCTTCCCGAAGCCGTACGGCTTCGACTGACCCATCGCCAGGACCCGGCCGGTGCCCGGCTGGACCATGGTCACGGCCGTCGAGATCGAGTCGTCCGCGTAGACGTGCTCCTTGATCGAGGCGTTGGCCGACTCCTGCGACTGCGGGTCCAAGGTGGTGCGCACGGTCAGGCCGCCCTGGTTCCAGACCTTCGCCCGCTCCTCGCGCGTCTTGCCGAAGACCGGGTCGGTCAGGAAGGTGTTGCGCACGTAGTCGCAGAAGAAGCCGGCGCCCTTGACGGCGGTGATGCAGCCGTTCTTGGGGCGGGTGACCTTCAGCGTGACGGGCTTGGCCTTCGCCGCGTCCGCCTCCGCCTGCGAGACGTCCTTCATGTCGGCCATCCGCTGGAGGACGACGTTGCGGCGCTTCATCGACTCCGCGGAGTCGTTGACCGGGTCGAACCGGCTCGGCGACTGGACGATGCCCGCGAGCAGCGCGGCCTCGTCCAGGGTCAGGTCCTTGGCGGGCTTGCTGAAGTAGCGCTGCGCCGCCGACTCGATTCCGTAGGCCTGCTGGCCGAAGTACGTGATGTTGAGGTAGTTCTCGAGGATCTTCTTCTTCCCGAGTTCCTCCTCGACCTGGATCGAGTACTTCAACTCGCGGATCTTGCGGCCGAGGCTCTTCTCCTGCGCCTCGCGCACCTTCGACTCGTCGTCACCGGCCTCTTCGACGAAGACGTTCTTCACGTACTGCTGCGTCAGCGTGGAGGCGCCCTGTGCGGCGCCGCCCTCCTGCGCATTGCGGTTCACGGCGCGCAGGATGCCCTTGAGGTCCACCGCGCCGTGTTCGTAGAAGCGGGAGTCCTCGATCGCGACGATCGCCTTCTGCATGTACGGCGAGATCGCGGTCAGCGGGACGACCTGGCGGTCGCGCGAATAGACAGTGGCGATCAAGCCACCCTCGGAGTCCAGGATCGTGGTGCGCTGGCTCAGCGGCGGTGTCTTGAGATTGGCCGGGATCTCGTCGAATCCTTCGACCGTGCCCTTGGCCGCGAGGCCCAGCGCGCCCGCGCCGGGGATCGCGATGCCGGCGAGCACGACTCCGGAGAGAACGGACACCCCCAGGAACCTGGCGGCCTGTTGGCTCCCCGAGAGCCCTCCGCTTGAGCGCTTCTTTCCCATGAGGGGCAGCCTACGTTCTCATTCGCCGGACACATGCGAATGCCTTGGCCTAAGCTGGCAACAACTGTCACAGCAGTGTGGCGCGACATCAACCCTGCGGCGTGGTTTTCACCCTTCCCGAAAGGGGTGAACTCTTGTCCGAATCTCGCGCCCGTCACTGGGGGTTCACCGTCGATTCACCCGAATTGCCGGAATGGTCGGGCATGTCGTCCGATCACTCCGTCGGGTGATCTGCCGCTTACCCATAGTCCGTTCGGACCATTCAAGATTGGGCCCGACGGGGGTGTTGCACTGTGCCCGCCTTCCGTAACGTCCTCAACTGGCAGCGGTGAATATGCCGCTACCGCCGTGGGGGAGCCTCGATTCGGGAGAGGACGGCGCCGGGATGGGCTGGGTTACCGACTGGAGTGCGCAGGCAGCCTGCCGCACTACCGATCCGGATGAACTGTTCGTTCAAGGAGCGGCACAGAACAGGGCCAAGGCGGTGTGCACCGGATGTCCGGTGCGGACCGAATGCCTGGCCGATGCGCTCGACAATCGCGTCGAGTTCGGCGTGTGGGGCGGAATGACCGAGCGGGAGCGTCGCGCATTGCTGCGCAGGCGTCCCACCGTCACCTCGTGGCGACGGCTGCTCGAAACCGCCCGTACGGAGTACGAGCGCAGTACGGGCATCCTCACCGTGGATGTCGATGCGGAGGTCGATCTTCGGTTCGAGACGTACGCGGCAGCCGGGTAGACCCCCGCGCAGCCCGTCTACGCTCCGGCCGGTACCCCGGCCGCGAGCCGCTCTCCGATGGCCCGTAGCCCGGCGAGGTCGTGTACATCGCCGGGCAGGGCGGCCACTTCGGCCACCGCCACCTCCGGGTGGAGCGAGGTGAAGCGATCGCGTGTGCGTCGTTCGCGCGCGATCACCTGCATGCGCTCGGCGTGCAGGCGCAGCAGACCCGCGGTGATCTCGTCCGCGCCGATTCCGGCGGGCGCGATCTGCTCGTCCGCGATCTGCTCGTCCGCGATCTGTTCGGCCAGGGGCGTGCCGGCCGCGGAGGTGTCGGCCGTGGACGTGTCGGCCGTCGGTGTTCCGGTCGGGGATGTGTCGGCCGTGAAGTCGTGCGGAGCCGTGCCGTTGCTCGGGGCGGGGCCGGTAGGGGCGGGGGAGCCGTCCTCGGCGGAGCCACGATGTCCAGCTTTCCCGGACTCCTGATCGACAATGCCGCCCTCTTCAAGATTCTCTGCGGCGGCCAACGCCCGCTCCGCGGACAGCTGGTCGGCCCCGCTGCCGTGCACCCGGTTCAGGACCAGCCCGGCCAGCGGCATCCGTTCCGCGGCCAGCCGCTCCACGAAGTACGCCGCCTCGCGCACCGCGTCCGCTTCGGGCGCCGCGACCACGAGGAAGGCCGTACCGGGCGCCTGCAACAGCCGGTACGTCGCGTCCGCGCGGGTCCGGAAGCCGCCGAACATCGTGTCCATCGCGGCGACGAAGGTCTGTACGTCCTTCAGCAGCGAGGCGCCCATCAACTTGCTCAGCGTGCCGGTCATCATCGACATGCCGACATTGAGGAACTTCATCCCGGCCCGGCCGCCGACCTTCGCCGGAGCCATCAGCACCCGGATGAACTTCCCGTCCAGGAAGGACCCCAGCCGCTTCGGCGCGTCCAGGAAGTCCAGCGCGGAGCGGCTCGGCGGGGTGTCGACGATGATCAGGTCCCAGTCGTCCCGGGCGCGCAGCTGCCCGAGCTTCTCCATCGCCATGTACTCCTGCGTGCCCGCGAACCCGGCCGACAGGGACTGGTAGAAGGGGTTGTCCAGGATCGCCTGGGCCCGCTCGCCCTCCGCGTGCCCCTCGACGATCTCGTCGAAGGTCCGCTTCATGTCCAGCATCATGGCGTGCAGTTCGCCGCCGCCCCCCTGCGCGCCCCCGGGCCCGCCCACCCCGGCGACCCGCCGCGGGGTGTTGTCGAGGGAGTCGATGCCCAGCGACTGGGCCAGCCGGCGCGCCGGGTCGATGGTCAGGACGACCACCGTGCGCCCGCGTTCGGCCGCGCGCACGCCCAGCGCGGCGGCCGTGGTGGTCTTGCCGACGCCGCCGGAGCCGCAGCACACGATGATCCGGGTGTTCGCGTCGTCGAGCAGTGCGTCGACCGCCAGTCGCGGCGGAGTGTCCAGGCCCATGGTCGCCGTGCTCCCCAGCATCTCGCTCATTCGGTCCCCACCTGCTTGCGCAGTTCCGTCGCCAGCTCGTACAGCCCGGCCAGGTCCATCCCCGCGCCGAGCTGGGGCAGTTCGTACGCCGCCACGTCGAGCCCCTCCAGGACCGCGCGCTGCTCCCGCTCCAGCTCCACCCGGCCCGCGTGCTCCGCGGCCTGCTCCAGCAGCGGGTCCAGCAGCCGCTCCGCCAGGCCCCCGCGGCGCGCGCCGCCCAGGCCCGCCCGGGACAGGGACCGCGCCAGCTCGGCGCGGCGGTCCCCGGCGGCCGCCCGCAGGGTTCCCTCGTCCAGGTGGTGCGGCCGCATCATGTTGACGACGACCCGGCCGACCGGCAGCCCGGCCGCCCGCAGCTCGGCGATGCCGTCCACGGTCTCCTGGACCGGCATCTCCTCCAGCAGCGTCACCAGGTGCACGGCCGTCTCGGGGGACTTGAGCACCTTCATGACGGCCTGCGCCTGATTGTGGATCGGACCGAAGCGGGCCAGCCCCGCCACCTCGTCGTTGACGTTCAGGAACCGGGTGATCCGCCCGGTCGGCGGCGCGTCCATCACCACGTGGTCGTAGACGAACCGGCCCGCCTTGTCCTTGCGCCGCACCGCCTCGCACGCCTTGCCGGTCAGCAGCACGTCCCGCAGGCCCGGTGCGATCGTCGTGGCGAAGTCGATGGCGCCCAGCTTCTTCAGGGCGCGCCCCGCCGAGCCGAGCTTGTAGAACATCTGGAGGTAGTCCAGCAGGGCCCGCTCCGCGTCGATCGCGAGCCCGAACACCTCCCCGCCGCCCGGGGCGACGGCGATCTTGCGCTCCTCGTACGGGAGCGCCTCCGCGCCGAAGAGCTGCGCGATCCCCTGCCTGCCCTCCACCTCCACCAGAAGCGTGCGTCCGCCCTCGCGTGCGAGGGCGAGCGCGAATGCCGCGGCGACCGTGGTCTTTCCGGTGCCGCCCTTGCCGCTGATCACCTGGAGCCTGCTCACAGCGACCGAGCCTAATTCCTCGGTGCCGCCGCCGTGGGCGGTGGGGGCAGGACGGGTCGCGCATCACGTCCCGGGACAGGCACTACGCTCGCTCCCATGACCAAGAAGTTCGAATACGCGACCGTTCCGCTGCTGGTCCATGCCACCAAGCAGATCCTGGACACCTGGGGCGAGGACGGCTGGGAGCTGGTCCAGGTGGTGCCCGGACCGAACAACCCCGAGCAGCTCGTGGCCTACCTCAAGCGGGAGAAGGCATGAGCACCGGCGCCGTAGAGGCGAAGCTGGCGGAGCTCGGCCTGACGCTGCCCGACGTCGTCCCGCCGCTGGCCGCCTACCAGCCCGCCGTGCGCTCGGGCGCCTACGTGTACACCGCGGGCCAGCTCCCGATGGTGAAGGGCAGCATGCCGGTCACCGGCAAGGTCGGCGCGGAGGTGTCCGCCGAGCAGGCCAAGGAACTGGCCGCCGTGTGCGCGCTGAACGCCCTGGCCGCCGTGAAGTCCGTCGTGGGTGACCTCGACCGGATCGCGCGCGTCGTCAAGGTCGTCGGCTTCGTGGCCTCGGCCCCCGACTTCACCGGGCAGCCGGGCGTGCTGAACGGCGCCAGCGAGCTGCTGGGCGAGGTGCTCGGCGAGCGCGGCGTGCACGCGCGCAGCGCCGTCGGCGTCGCGGTGCTCCCGCTGGACGCCCCCGTTGAGGTCGAGATCCTGGTCGAGCTGACCCCCGACGAGGTCTAGCCGCTTCCGCCTTCGCCGAGCCCCTTGTCGCCGCTCCCTCCGGGGTGGGGCGGCAGGGGGCTCTCGAACATCCCGCCGGATACCCGTAGCATCCCGCCATGCCGAATGATCCGCACGGCCAGTCGACCGGCGAGTCCACCGCCCCCGGCGGCCAGTGGTACCCGCCCGAGTGGCCCGACCGCATCCGCGCCCTCGCCGACGGGTCGTTGACCCCCGTGGCGCCCAAGCGCGCGGCCACCGTCATGCTGCTGCGCGACGGGGCGGACGGCGGCGCTCCCGCCGTGCACATGCTCCGCCGACGCGCCTCCATGGCCTTCGCCGGAGGCGCGTACGCCTATCCCGGCGGCGGCGTCGACCCGCGCGACGAGGACCACCGCATCGGTTGGGCGGGGCCGCCCCTCGCGACCTGGGCCGCGCGCATGGGCACGGACAGCGCGACCGCCCAGGCCATCATCTGCGGCGCGGTCCGCGAGACCTTCGAGGAGGCCGGGGTCCTGCTCGCCGGTGAGGGCCCCGACACGGTCGTCGGCGACACCACCGGGGACGACTGGGAGGCCGACCGGCGGGCGCTGGTCGCGCGCGAGCTGTCCTTCGCCGAGTTCCTGGACCGCCGGGGCCTGCTGCTGCGCTCCGACCTGCTCGGCGCCTGGGCCCGCTGGATCACCCCGGAGTTCGAGCCGCGCCGCTACGACACCTGGTTCTTCGTGGCCGCCCTGCCGGCCGGCCAGCGCACCCGCAACGCCTCCACGGAGGCGGACCGGACCGTGTGGATCCGCCCGAGCGAGGCCGCGGCCGGCTACGACGGGGGCGAGCTGCTGATGATGCCGCCGACCATCTCCACCCTGCGCTCGCTGGAACCGTACGGGAGCGCCGCCGAGGCGCTCGCGGCGGCCGCGGGGCAGGACCTGGCCCCGGTGCTGGCCCGGGCGACGCTGGAGGACGGCGAGCTGGTGCTCAGCTGGCCGGGCCACGACGAGTTCACCAAGCGGGTCCGCCAGGGAGGCACACCGTGACCTATGCCGCCGCACTGCCGGGCCAGCCGCGCGGGACCGTCGCCTCCGGTCCGGCCACCGCGCGCGCGGTGAACGTACTGGCCCCCAACCCCTCCGCGATGACGCTGGACGGCACCAACACCTGGCTGGTCTCCGAACCGGACTCCGACCTCGCCGTGGTCATCGACCCGGGCCCGCTGGACGAGGGCCACCTGCGCAACGTGGTCGACACGGCCGAGCGGGCGGGCAAGCGGATCGCGCTGACCCTGCTCACGCACGGCCACCCCGACCACGCCGAGGGCGCGGGCCGCTTCGCCGAGCTGACCGGGACCAAGGTGCGCGCCCTGGACCCGGCGCTGCGCCTGGGGGACGAGGGCCTCGCGGGCGGCGACGTCATCCGGGTCGGTGGCCTGGAGCTGCTGGTGGTGCCCACCCCGGGCCACACCGGCGACTCGCTGTGCTTCCACCTCCCGGCCGACGGGGCCGTCCTGACCGGGGACACCGTCCTCGGCCGCGGCACCACGCTGGTCGCGCATCCCGACGGCCGGCTCGGGGACTACCTCGACTCGCTGCGCCGGCTGCGCTCCCTGACCGTCGACGACGGGGTGCGGACCGTCCTGCCGGGCCACGGGCCGGTCCTGGAGGACGCGCAGGGCGCGGTGGAGTTCTACCTGGCGCACCGCGCGCACCGGCTCGCCCAGATCGAGACGGCGGTGGAGAACGGGTTCGCCACCGCCGAGCAGGTCGTCGCCCACGTCTACGCCGACGTGGACCGCTCGCTGTGGCCGGCCGCCGAATGGTCCGTACGCGCCCAGCTGGAGTACCTGCGCGAGCACGGCCTGATCCCGGGCGGCCCGGAGACCGACGGCACGCTCTAGCGAGGGGACCTGCGGCCGTGCCGGGCGGTGTACTCCGCGGCGAGCCACGGGCCGAGGTCGTCGAGGTGCGTGCGCAGGACCTCCCGGTCGGTGCCGGGGTCGAGGCCCTCGGCGGCGGCCGCGCGCATCTGGTCGGCGCGGTCCGGGTAGTAGTCGGCGAACACCCGCGCCGACTCGGCCAGGTCGCTGGTCCAGCCGCCCCAGCGGGGCATGACCAGGGTGAAGCCGGTGCGCACGAGCCGCCGTGCGAGGAAACGGTTCAGCTTGCGCAGCTCCGCGTCCGTCCGCGCCGCCGCGGCCCGCTCGCGCGCGGTGGCGAGTACGTCGTCCAGGTCGCCGTTGGTCTCCCGGGCGAGCAGCGCGTCCGGGCGGTAGCGCGGCAGGTGCTCGGCCAGGTCCGCACCGAGCAGCGGGGTGCACAGGCAGGCGAGGAACCACCCCAGGTCGTGCCGCTCCGCGTCGCTGAGCAGGGTCTCCTTGCCGTAGAGCAGGATGCCGGCGCCGTCCGTCTGCGCGAAGTCCAGGTCGAGCCCGCGCGCGAGCACCTCGGCGGTGTCCCGGTCCTCGCCCGTGGGCTCGCGGTGCAGGGCGAGCAGCAGGTCCAGGTCCGAGCGGCCGGGCCGGGCGGTGCCGCGCGGCACGGACCCGTACAGGTAGGCGCTGTGCAGCCGCTGCCCGTACGCCTCGGCGATCCGCGCCCGCGCGGCGGCGACCACGTCCCGGAAGGGCGCGGGCACCCGCCCCAGGGCGCCCTCGCGCTCGATGAACCCCTCGGAGTCCAGCCCTCTGTGTCCCATGCGGATCACTGTGGCACCCCGGCCCCGGGTCCCGGCGGAGGCCGGGACGCGCGAAAGGGGGCCCCGCCCTGAACGGGCGGGACCCCCTTCACGGGTGTCGCGGGTCGGCGTACGGCGTCAGCGCGAGCGCTTCGCCAGCCGCTCGACGTCGAGCAGGATCACGGCGCGCGCCTCGAGGCGGAGCCAGCCGCGCCCGGCGAAGTCGGCCAGGGCCTTGTTCACCGTCTCGCGGGAGGCGCCGACGAGCTGCGCCAGCTCCTCCTGCGTCAGGTCGTGCACGACGTGGATGCCCTCTTCGGACTGCACGCCGAAGCGGCGCGACAGGTCCAGGAGCGCCCGGGCCACACGGCCGGGAACGTCGGAGAAGACCAGGTCGGACATCTGGTCGTTGGTCTTGCGCAGGCGGCGGGCCACCGCGCGCAGCAGCGCGGTCGCGACCTCAGGCCGGGCGTTGAGCCAGGGCTGGAGGTCGCCGTGGCCGAGGCCGAGCAGCTTGACCTCGGTCAGCGCGGTCGCCGTGGCGGTGCGCGGGCCGGGATCGAAGAGCGAGAGCTCGCCGATCAGCTCGCCGGGGCCGAGCACGGCCAGCATGTTCTCGCGGCCGTCGGGCGAGGTGCGGTGGAGCTTCACCTTGCCCTCGGTCACCACATACAGGCGGTCGCCGGGGTCGCCCTCGTGGAACAGGGCGTCACCGCGGGCGAGGGTCACCTCGCCCATGGATGCGCGGAGCTCCGCGGCCTGCTCGTCATCGAGCGCCGCGAAGAGCGGGGCGCGCCGCAGAACGTCGTCCACGAGTCTCTCTCCTATGTCGACCGGCGTCAGGGGACCTTCGTCCCCCATTTTGCCGGACGCCTTAAACAGTGCGATCAGTCACTCAAGTCACAAGGATGCCGGACATACGGGTGTGCTGTGCGGCGAGAGGCCAATCGGAGTGGTGTTACCAGAGGTCCGGGCGGGTGTCAGCGCCCGGCCTTAGGCTGGCCGGGTGTCCAATAAGCCGGTGAGAGCACAGGCCAAGGGGTCCGCGGGTGTGACCGCGGCCCATAATTCAGCTGTGGGCGAACACGCCACTTCCGGGTCGACTCCGGAGGGGTCGCCGCCCGCGAAGGGCAAAGTTTCGGCCAAGAAACCCGCGGTGAAGAAAGCGGGAACGGCGACGGCCGCGAAGGAAGCGAAGACGGCGAAGGCGGCGAAGGCGGCGGCGGCCGGGGAAGCGAAGGTGCGGCCCGTGAAGAAGGCGAAGGCGGAGAGCCACCTCGGCATGGTCCGGCGCGCCCGCCGGATCAACCGCGAACTGGCCGAGGTCTATCCGTACGCCCATCCGGAGCTGGACTTCCGCAACCCCTTCGAGCTGCTCGTGGCCACCGTCCTGTCCGCGCAGACCACCGACCTGCGGGTGAACCAGACGACCCCGGCCCTCTTCGCGGCCTACCCCACCCCCGAGGACATGGCCGCGGCCGTGCCCGAGGAGCTGGAGCAGATCATCCGGCCGACCGGGTTCTTCCGGGCGAAGGCCAAGTCGCTGCTCGGCCTCTCCGCCGCCCTGCGGGACCGCTTCGGCGGCGAGGTGCCGGGCCGCATCGAGGACCTGGTCACCCTGCCCGGCGTGGGCCGCAAGACGGCCAACGTGGTCCTCGGCAATGCCTACGGGGTCCCCGGGATCACGGTCGACACCCACTTCGGGCGCCTGGTGCGCCGGTGGAAGCTGACCGAGCAGGAGGACCCGGAGAAGGTCGAGGCGGAGATCTGCGCGATCTTCCCGAAGAGCGAGTGGACGATGCTCTCGCACCGGGTCGTCTTCCACGGCCGCCGGATCTGCCACTCCCGCAAGCCCGCCTGCGGCGCCTGCCCGATCGCGCCGCTCTGCCCGGCGTACGGCGAGGGCGAGACCGATCCGGAGAAGGCGAAGCTGCTCCTGAAGTACGAGATGGGCGGGCATCCGGGCCAGCGGCTGACCCCGCCCGCCGACTATCCGGGCCGTCCGGCGGCCCCGCTCGGCGCGGGGTCGTGAGGCGGCGGCCCATGGCGATGTCCAAGGCGATGTCCATGTCCATGTCCACGCCTACGTCCACGCCTACGTCCATGTCCATGTCCACGTCCACGTCGATGGGGCGAGGAACGAATCCGGCCACGGACCGCGTTGTCCCGGTGTCGGAAGTACAGGAGCAAGGGTGCCCATGACGCGCGGGACGCAGGACGACAGCGTGACCACCGAGATCCGGGCCCGCACCGGGAGCGGTGGCGCCGGTGACGGGGTCGACGTCAGCACGCACGGGCTGCCCGGCTGGCTCGACCCCGTGGTCACGGCCGCCCGGACCGTCCGGCCGACGCAGCTGAGCCGCTTCCTGCCCCCCGAGGACGGCGCGGGCCGCCAGTCCGCCGTCCTGGTCCTCTTCGGCGAGGGCCCCCGCGGCCCCGAGCTGCTGCTGATGGAGCGCGCGGGCACCCTGCGCTCCCACGCGGGCCAGCCGTCCTTCCCCGGCGGCGCCCTCGACCCCGCGGACGGCGATCCCCAGACCACCGGCCCGCTGCGCGCCGCCCTGCGCGAGGCCGAGGAGGAGACCGGGCTGGACCCGTCGGGCGTGCAGCTCTTCGGCGTGCTGCCCCGGCTCTACATCCCGGTGAGCGAGTTCGTCGTGACCCCCGTCCTCGGCTGGTGGCGCGAGCCCAGCCCGGTCGGGGCCGTGGACCTCGCGGAGACCGCCCGCGTCTTCACGGTTCCCGTGGCGGATCTCACGGACCCCGCGCATCGGGTCACCGTCGTGCATCCCGGCGGCTTCCAAGGCCCCGCCTTCCAGGTCGAATCGGCTCTGGTCTGGGGTTTTACCGCCGGTGTGATCGACCGGATCCTGTATTTCGCCGGCTGGGAGCAGCCGTGGGACCGCTCGCGCAAGGTCCCCCTCGACTGGCGCGCATGAGACGGTGGCCCACGTGAACGTGCTGGACATCCTGTTGCTGGTCGCCGCCGTGTGGTTCGCGATCGTGGGCTACCGCCAGGGCTTCGTCGTCGGCATCCTGTCGGTGACCGGCTTCCTCGGCGGTGGTCTCATCGCCGTGTCCCTGCTCCCGCTCGTCTGGGACCAGGTGACGGACGACAAGGCCAAGGTGTCCACCACCATGGCCGTCGTCGCGGTGGTCATCGTCATCGTCTGCGCCTCGATCGGCCAGGCCTTCACCACGCACCTGGGCAACCGGCTGCGCCGCTACATCACCTGGTCACCGGCCCGCGTGGTCGACGCGACCGGCGGCGCCCTGGTGAACGTCATGGCGATGCTGCTGGTGGCGTGGCTGATCGGTTCCGCGCTGGCCGGGACCTCGCTGCCCACGCTGGGCAAGGAGGTCCGCAACTCCAAGGTGCTCCTCGGCGTCTCGCGGGTGCTGCCCGACCAGGCCAACACCTGGTTCTCGGACTTCAGTTCCGTGCTCGCGCAGAACGGTTTCCCGCAGGTCTTCAGCCCGTTCTCGAACGAACCGATCACCGCGGTGAAGCCGCCGGACCCCGCGCTGGCCAGTAGCCCCGTCGTCGAGCGCGCCAAGCGCTCGATCGTCAAGGTCGTCGGTACCGCGCCCAGTTGCAGCAAGGTGCTGGAGGGCTCGGGCTTCGTCTTCGCGCCCGGCAAGGTCATGACGAACGCGCACGTCGTCGGGGGCGTCGGCGAGCCGACCGTGCAGATCGGCGGCGAGGGCAAGCTGTACGACGGCAAGGTCGTGCTCTACGACTGGGAGCGCGACATCGCCGTCCTGGACGTGCCCAAGCTGAAGGCGCCGCCGCTCGAATTCGCCGAGAAGGACGCGGCGAGCGGGTTCGACGCGATCGTCGCCGGCTTCCCGGAGAACGGCGCGTACGACGTCCGCCCGGCCCGCGTCCGCGGTCGGATCAATGCGAACGGCCCGGACATCTACCACCGCGGCACCGTCCGCCGCGACGTCTACTCGCTCTACGCGACGGTCCGCCAGGGCAACTCCGGAGGCCCGCTCCTGACGCCCGACGGCAAGGTGTACGGGGTCGTCTTCGCGAAGTCCCTCGACGACGCGAACACCGGGTACGCCCTGACGGCGGACGAGGTCCGCGACGACATCAGGAACGGGCGGACGGCCGAGCGCCGGGTCGACAGCCAGGGCTGCGCCCTGTGAGCCCGCGCGGCGCGGGACCCGCCTGAGCGGGATCCGCGCCGCGGGACCCGTCTACGTTCGTTGATGGCGCAGGCGGGCCGAGACCCAGCGGGCGCGGCGGCGCAGGATCAGCGGAATTCCGAGTCGGGGGTCGTGGCCGAAGCCTTGTCGACCGACCCTCTCGTGGGTGCCCGGCGCGGCGGCCGAGCGTCGTTCGCGTGCGGAGTCACCGTAGTCGTGCGTCCAGCCCATACTTCGACCTCTGCCCGTGCCCCAAGGTCCGTAATCGCTTCGGAGTCGGCCAATTGGCCTATGCGGCGGGCAAGTGAACGAGTGTCGCACGCCCGTTCCGGGCGGGAAGGCCCCGTCGGGCTCCGGTCCCCGTGCCGTCGACGGTCCGTCAAGGACCCCGCACGGCGCCGCTGGTGGGCGACGAACGGGAGGTCAGCGGTCCGGTTCGGGGTCCTTGAGCCAGTTCACCAGCTCGGTCGAGAAGAGGTCCGGCGCCTCCTCGTGCGGGAAGTGCCCGAGGCCGTCGAACAGCCGCCACCGGTAGGGGGCTTCGACGTACTGCCCGGAACCGGCGGCGCTGCGCGTGCGCATCACCGGGTCGAGCGAGCCGTGCACGTGCAGCGTGGGCACGCGCACCGGCCGCTTCATCCGGCGGTTGAACTGGAGCCCGTCCGGCCGGGCCATCGACCGCATCATCCAGCGGTAGGGCTCGATCGAGCAGTGCGCGGTGGACGGGATGCACATCGCGCGCCGGTAGGCGTCGATCGCCTCGTCGTCCACGACGGCGCCGGAGCCCTCGCGCGGCAGCGGCCCGGACCACTCGCGGATCAGCTCGCCGACCAGTGCGCCCCCGTCGGCGACGAGCTGGCGCTCGGGGACGAACGGGCGCTGGAAGCCCCAGATGTGCGAACTGGCGCGGGTCTGCCCGAAGTCGGACAGCATCGCCGAGCGCCAGCGGCGCGGGTGCGGCATCGAGGAGACGACGAGTCGGCGCACCAGCTTGGGCCGCATGACGGCGGCGGTCCAGGCGAGGTACCCGCCCAGGTCGTGACCGACCAGCGCGGCGTCGGGCTCGCCGAGCGAGCGGATGACGCCGGTGACGTCCAGCGCGAGGTTGGCGGGATCGTAACCGCGCGGGGTGCGGTCGCTGCCGCCCACCCCGCGCAGGTCCATCGCCACCGCGCGGTAACCGGCGTCGGCGAGCGCCACCAACTGGTGGCGCCAGGTCCACCAGAACTGCGGGAAGCCGTGCAACAGCAGGACCAGCGGCCCCTCGCCCAGCTCGGCCACGTGGAACCGGGCGCCGTTGGCGGCGACGTCCCGGTGGGTCCAGGGGCCGTCGATCCGCACCGGCGAGGCAGCCGGGGGCGGGGTGCTGCTGGGGTCCGGTGTGGGCGCTGTCATGAAGACGAGCGTGCCACACCCACCGCGGTGTCACTGACCGGCCGCGGGTGCGGCTTGACGGTGCCGACGAGCGCCGCGGTCTGCTTGACGGAGGCGATGGAGCGCTCCGGCGGCTTGACCTTCTTGAACTTCGACACGGCGAGCAGTGCGAGCAGGCCCGCGAGCAGCAGGAACGCTCCGCCGACGATCAGGAACGACCAGGCGAGGCCGAGGCCGAGGGCGTGGATCCCGTACGCGGCCGCGAAGCTCAGCACCGGCAGCGAGAAGATTCCGAGCACCCCGGCGATACCGATGGCGGTGCCACCGATGCCCACGCGCTTGACGTCCTGGCGCAGCTCCGCCTTCGCGAGGGCGATCTCGTCGTGCACCAGGGCGGACATCTCGGCGGTGGCCGAGGCGACCAGCTGACCGAGTGTGCGCTCGGCTCCTTGCGCCCCTTGGTCCACTGCGCTCATCGCTCTCTCCCTCATTCGTCTGCCGGCGACGGCTGTCCTCCGTCAGTCAGATCATGCCGGACGGTCGCCTCCGGCGGGGGACCCGGTGGCCCCGGCGGTGGCCGCTTCCGCCCCCTCGGCTCCGGTGGCGGGGTCGGCGGCCGCGGCGGCCGTCGCCCTGCGCCGGTGCTCGGCGGCCTTGTCCTCGTAGATCTTCGCCATCCGCAAGTGGTACTCCGGCTTGTCCTCCTCGTAGATGTCCGGGATCCCGTCGAGGTCCTCGTCGCGCTCCTCGGCGTCGGTCAGCGCCCGGTACTTGCGGTTGCGGAGCTTGAGCAGCACGCCCGCGAAGACGGCGGCGATCAGTGAGCCGATCAGGACGGCGGCCTTCACCTCGTCGGTGAGGACCGGGTCGCCGGTGAAGGCGAGTTCGCCGATCAGCAGCGAGACGGTGAATCCGATGCCGGCCAGCGAGGCGACGGCGAAGACGTCGGGCCAGGCGAGGTCGTCGTTCAGCTCGGCCTTGGTGAAGCGTGCGGCCAACCAGGTGCCGCCGAAGATGCCGACGGTCTTGCCGACGACCAGGCCGAGCACCACGCCGAGGGTCTCGGGCCGGGTGAAGACCTGCGCGATGGAGTCGTCGGAGAGGGAGACGCCCGCGGAGAAGAGGGCGAAGAGCGGCACGGCGAGACCGGCGGAAAGGGGGCGCACCAGGTGTTCGATGTGCTCGCCGGGGGAGTGCTGCTCGCCGTCCTTGCGGTGGCACCGCAGCATCAGGCCCATGGCCACGCCGGCGATGGTCGCGTGCACGCCGCTGTTGTACATCAGGCCCCAGACGACCAGGGCGAGCGGGACGTAGACGTACCAGCCGCGGACGTTCTTGCGCAGCAGGAACCAGAAGAGGACGAGGCCGAGGAACGCGCCGCCGAGGGCCAGGAAGTTGATCTCGCTGGTGAAGAACACCGCGATGATCAGGATGGCGAACAGGTCGTCGACGACGGCGAGGGTCAGCAGGAAGGCGCGCAGGGCGGAGGGCAGCGAGGTCCCGATGACCGCGAGCACGGCGAGCGCGAAGGCGATGTCGGTGGCGGTGGGGACCGCCCACCCGTCCGTCGAGCCGTCGCCGAAGGTGGTGACCAGTACGTAGACCAGCGCGGGAACGGCCATGCCGCAGACGGCGGCGATCACCGGCAGCGCGGCCGCCTTGGCGTCGCGGAGGTCGCCGGCGACCAGCTCGCGCTTGAGCTCGATGCCGGCGACGAAGAAGAAGACGGCCAGGAGGCCGTCGGCCGCCCAGTGCTGGAGCGAGAGGTCCAGGCCGAGGGAGGCGGGGCCGATGTGGAAGCCGCGGACGCTGTCGTAGCTGTCGGCGAGGGCGGGGATGTTCGCCCACATCAGGGCGGCGATGGCGGCCACCAGGAGCAGGACGCCGCCGACGGTCTCCGTGCGCAGGGCCTCGGCCACGAAGCGGCGCTCGGGCAGCGAGAGCCTGCCGAGGAGCTTGCGGCTGGACGGGTCGCTGGTCTGGGGCGCGGCCACGTGGGGACCTCCGGGTCGGTTGGACGGCATGACGAAGCACGTTGCCGACCAGACTTCCCGGCGCACCCTGTGGACCAATTATTTACGCTCTTAATACTTTACAGGGGGTACGCAAGGGATGTATCCGGCGATCATCACCTTAAGTGCGAAAGGGGCGTCCGGCGCGTTGTGCGCCGGATGCCCCCTTCGGTGGAGCGGTCCTTCTACGGACCGGTCGTTCAGTCCTCGCTGCCCGCGCTGGGCAGCTGGGTCTGGATCAGGTCCATGACCGAGGAGTCCGCGAGCGTGGTGACGTCGCCGACGGCCCGGTTCTCCGCCACGTCGCGCAGCAGGCGGCGCATGATCTTGCCGGAGCGGGTCTTCGGCAGTTCCTGGACGGGCAGGATGCGCTTCGGCTTGGCGATCGGGCCGAGGGCGGCGCCCACGTGATTGCGCAGCTCCGCGACCAGGGTGTCGCTCTCGGCGGCGCTGCCGCGCAGGATGACGAAGGCCACGATGGCCTGACCGGTGGTCTCGTCCGCCGCGCCGACCACGGCCGCCTCGGCGACCGCGGGGTGCGAGACGAGGGCCGACTCGACCTCGGTGGTCGAGATGTTGTGGCCGGAGACCAGCATCACGTCGTCGACCCGGCCGAGCAGCCAGATGTCGCCGTCGTCGTCCTTCTTGGCGCCGTCGCCGGCGAAGTACTTGCCCTGGAAACGGGACCAGTAGGTGTCGATGAACCGCTGGTCGTCGCCCCAGATGGTGCGCAGCATCGAGGGCCACGGCTCGGTGAGGACGAGGTAGCCGCCACCGCCGTTGGGTACCTCGTTGCCCTCGTCGTCCACGACGGTGGCGCCGATGCCGGGCAGTGCGCGCTGGGCCGAACCGGGCTTGGTCTCGGTGACACCGGGCAGCGGGGAGATCATCATCGCGCCGGTCTCGGTCTGCCACCACGTGTCGACGATCGGGCAGCGGTCGCCGCCGATGTTCTTGCGGTACCAGATCCAGGCCTCGGGGTTGATCGGCTCGCCGACCGAGCCCAGCACGCGCAGGCTCGACAGGTCGAACTTCGCGGGGATGTCGTCGCCCCACTTCATGAACGTCCGGATGGCCGTCGGCGCGGTGTAGAGGATGGTGACGCCGTACTTCTGCACGACCTCCCAGAAGCGCCCCTGGTGCGGGGTGTCCGGGGTGCCCTCGTACATCACCTGGGTGGCGCCGTTGGCGAGCGGACCGTAGACGATGTAGGAGTGCCCGGTCACCCAGCCGATGTCGGCGGTGCACCAGTAGACGTCGGTCTCCGGCTTGAGGTCGAAGACGGCGTGGTGGCTGTACGAGGCCTGCGTGAGGTAGCCGCCCGAGGTGTGCAGGATGCCCTTCGGCTTCCCCGTGGTGCCCGAGGTGTAGAGGATGAAGAGCGGGTGCTCCGCGTCGAAGGCCTCGGGGGTGTGCTCGGCGGACTGGCGGCCGACGATGTCGTGCCACCAGACGTCCCGGCCCTCGGCGAAGGCGGTGTCCTGGCCGGTGCGCCGTACGACGAGCACGTGCTCGACCTGCGGACACTTGGCCACGGCGTCGTCGATGGCGGGCTTGAGCGCGGTGGCCTTGCCGCGGCGGTAGCCGCCGTCGGCCGTGATGACGACCTTGGCGTCGGCGTCCTGGATGCGGGAGGCGACGGCGTCGGCGGAGAAGCCGCCGAAGACCACGGAGTGGGCGGCGCCGACCCGGGCGCACGCGAGCATCGCGACGACGGCCTCGGGGATCATCGGCAGGTAGACGGCGACCCGGTCGCCGGTGCGCACGCCCAGCTCGGTCAGGGCGTTGGCGGCCCGGGAGACCTCGTCCTTGAGCTCGGCGTAGGTGATCGAGCGGCTGTCGCCGGGCTCGCCCTCGAAGTGGATGGCGACGCGGTCGCCGTTGCCGGCCTCGACGTGCCGGTCGACGCAGTTGTAGGCGACGTTCAGCTTGCCGTCCGCGAACCACTTCGCGAAGGGGGGGTTGCTCCAGTCGAGCGTCTCGGTGGGCTCCACGGCCCAGCTCAGACGACGTGCCTGCTCGGCCCAGAAGCCCAGCCTGTCCGCGTCGGCCTGTTCGTACGCCGCGGCGCCCACGTTGGCGGCGGTGGCCAGATCGGCGGGCGGTGCGAACCGCCGCTCCTCCTTGAGCAGGTTGGCCAGGCTGTCATTGCTCACGACATCTCCCTTTCCCAGGGTGTCCGTTGTGTCCCCGGGCATAGCTCATCAGGTCAGACACCCGGGTGACAAGACCTTGCCGCAAATTGGTTTAGACCTATACCACGGCGGGCCGGGTGCGCCGACCCCTTGGCGGGCAGGCACCGATGGCCCCGTCCCGCGACGGATCGCGGAAAGGGGCCATCGGGGGCGTTCGAGGAGGGAGCGTATCGGGTGTCAGGCGTGCGTGGCCGCCCTGGGCAGGGCGGGAGCATCCCGCTTGGCCGTTTTCGCCCCCTTGATGTCCGGCAGGACACTGTCGAAGACCCGGCAGTCGAAGAAGTCCTCGCCCGGCGACAGCAGATAGGCCTGCGCCTCGCCCACGTGGAAGTACATCCCGTGCAGCTCCAAGGTGCCCTCGGCGAGCCTGCGCGCCACCGATTCGTGCGCCCGCAGGTGATCCAGCTGCTGCACCACATTGGTCAGGCAGAGCTGCTCCACGGCGTCCGCGGGCAGCCGACCGGAGATCCGCACCCAGGGGTGGTGGCGACTGCCCATCCGCGCCAGGCTCGGCAGCCCGTGCCGCAGCCAGCGGCGCAGCGGGGTCATCGGCGCGCCCGGAGTCGCGTTGAGCAGCGCCTGCATCGCCCCGCAGCCCGAATGCCCGCACACGGTGATGCTGTCCACCCGGAGCACGTCCACCGCGTACTCGATGGCGGCCGCGACGGAGTCGTCCGTGGACTCGGCGCCCGGCAGCGGGACCAGGTTGCCGACGTTGCGCACGGTGAACAGGTCGCCCGGGCCGCTGGCCGTGATCATGCTGGTCACCAGGCGGGAGTCCGCGCAGGTCAGGAAGAGCTGCGAAGGACTCTGGCCCTCGCGCGCCAGGCGGGCCAACTCGTCGCGCACGTGGGGTGCGGTGTCCCGCTGGAAGGCGCCGATCCCGTTGGCCAGTTGACCGGCGCCGCGCCGCCGCGGCTCGGGGGCGGTCCGGGCGTTCTCCGCCCGATCGGGAGCGGAGGCGGCCGCTGCCGCCGCGGGCTCCGGCTCCGCCCGGTGGTCGCAGTGGTTCTGCCAGGGGGTCCAGGGGCGGCAGCAGTGGTGCGCCGCGCGCTGGGCGCGGTCGGCCTCGCCGATCCGGGCGCCGGAGCGGCCGGTGATCTCCACCGAACCCCCGTGCGCCAGGTGGGAGTCCTGCCAGTCCTGGAGGATCTCGTAGGCCGCGTGGTCGATGAAGGAGCCGTCCAGCTCGATCACGACGTGCCCGTGGTGCGGGATCTGACCCAGCACCCGGCTCAGCCGGGGCACGGCGAGGAAGGTCAACTGGCCCCGCGCCCACACCCGGTGGACCGTGCCGTCCTCCTGCACCTCCAGGGTGATCCGGGTGCGCGCCAGCCGGTGCAGGGCGATGGCGACGGCCACCGCGATGCCGACGGCCACGCCTTCGAGCACGCCTCCGAGCACCACGGCCGTGATGGTCGTGAGGTAGACGACGAACTCGCGGTGCCGGGTGACGTTGCGCAGCCGCGCGATGCTCGCCATCTGTACGCCCACGGCCATGACGAGCGCGGCCAGCGCGGCGAGCGGGATCAGGTCCAGTACGGGCACGAGCAGCCCGGCCGCGAGCAGCACCCAGAGGCCGTGCAGCATCGACGCCCTCCGGCTGACCGCGCCGGACTTGACGTTGGCCACGCTGCGGGCGGCCCCGCCGGCGACGGGCAGGCCGCCCAGCGCGCCGGAGACCATGTTCGCCAGGCCCTGGCCGCGCAGTTCGCGGTTCAGGTCGGCGCGCGCGGGGCGGCCGCCCGTGGCGCGGTCGGAGGCGATCAGCTTGTCGGTGGCCACCGCGGACAGCAGCGACTCCACACTGCCGACCAGGGTGACGGTCAGGACCGCCGCGAGGATGCCGAGGACGGGCCCCTCGGGCAGCTCCGGCAGGGTGTGGCTGCTCCAGGAGGGCAGGTCCACCCGGGGCAGGCTCAGTCCGCCGAGGGCCGCGAAGGCGGTGGCCGAGGCGACGGCCATGAGCGCGGCCGGGACCTTGCGCAGCGCCCGACCGGCCCTGCCGGGCAGCCGCGGCCAGGCGAGCAGCACGGTCAGGGTGAGCGCGCTGACGGCGAGGGCCCCCGGGTGGAGGTCGGCCAACTGGGCCGGCAGTCCCCGGACGTTGGCCACGGCGGAGCTCTGCGGGGTGCCGCCGAGCACGATGTGGAGCTGGGCGATCGCGATCGTCACGCCGACGCCCGCGAGCATGCCGTGGACGACGGCCGGGCTGACCATGAGGGCCGAGCGGGCGGTGCGCAGCAGGGCGAGGCCCAGCTGGCACAGACCCGCGAGCACGGTGATGGCGCAGGTGGTGCGCCAGCCGTAGCGCTGGATCAACTCGGCGGTGACGACGGTCAGTCCGGTGGCCGCTCCGCTCACCTGGAGCGGGGCCCCGCCGAACCGTCCGGCGACGATCCCGCCCGCCACCGCCGCCACGAGTCCGGCCTGGAGCGGGGCGCCGGTGGCGAGGGCGATGCCCAGGGAGAGGGGCAGGGCGATCAGGAAGACGGCGGCCGAGGCGGACAGGTCGGCGGTGAAGCCGGGCGGGAACCGGGGCGGAACCCCGGGTGGCGCCGCGGGCGGGGCGGCGTGCTGGTCGGGGCGCGTGGGGGCGCTGGCGGTCATGTCCCGTCTCCTCTGGGGGCAGGGGTGAAGCGGCGGGAGTCTCGACACCGGAGTCTCAACACTCGGTAAATGGATGGTAATGGAGAGTAAAGGCCATGCCCAGACATAGGGGTTGAATGGGCTACGAATTAACTCGCAAGGGTGATTAAGTATTTTGTCGGGCTTGTCATACCTATCCCGGGGTGGGGTGCGTGCGACGTTTCGGTCGGAAGCGCGGAACACCGAAACGGGCAAGGGATGAGGTGGGCGGATGATGGCCGCCACGAAGAAGATCGCCGGCGGCCTGGTCGCCACGGCACTGGCCCTGGGGGCGACCGGGTGCGGTGCCTCGGAGCCCGTCAAGCCGACCGGCTCCGCCGGTGGGCAGGTCAGGAAGGGTGCGGCGGCGCCGGAGGCGCCGGGCAGCGTGCTCCGGATGATCGGCGACGGCTCGACCTCTTACACGGGCCCGCAGCCGCATGTGACCAAGCCCGAGAAGCTCAAGCCCGGCGAGAAGCCGCCGCAATTCGTGGTCTTCTCCTGGGACGGGGCCGGCGAGGACAGCCAGAAGCTCTTCTCGCACTTCCGCGGGGTCGGCAAGCAGTACAACGCGCGGATGACGTACTTCCTCAGCGGCGTCTACATGCTCCCCGAGGAGAAGCGTTCCCTCTACACCGCTCCCCAGCACTCGTCCGGCCGCTCGGACATCGGTTTCGGTGATCTCCAGGGCATCAAGGACACCGCCGAGCAGGTCCGCGGCGCCTGGCTGGAGGGCAACGAGATCGGCACCCACTTCAACGGCCACTTCTGCGGCCCCGAGGGCGGCGTCGGCACCTGGTCGGTGGAGGAGTGGAAGAGCGAGATCAACCAGGCCAAGTCCTTCGTCAAGTCCTGGAAGACGAACACCCCGGCCCTCAAGCAGGAGAAGGCGCTCCCCTTCGACTACGACAAGGAGCTGATCGGCGCCCGGACCCCCTGCCTCGAAGGCCAGAAGAACTTCATGCTGGCGGCCAAGGACATGGGCTTCCGCTACGACTCGAGCGGCATCAGCAAGCAGATCTGGCCGAAGAAGACGGACGGCCTGTGGGACCTGCCGCTCCAGCTGGTGCCGATGCCGGGCCGTGCGTTCGAGACGCTCAGCATGGACTACAACTACCTGGTCAACCAGTCCGGAACGACCACCCAGGGCGACCCTTCGCAGCACGCCTACTGGGGTGAGCAGATGCGCGACGGCCTGATGAAGGCCTTCAACCGCGTCCACGACGGCAACCGGGCGCCGCTGATCATCGGCAACCACTTCGAGTCCTGGAACGGCGGCACCTACATGCGCGCCGTGGAGGACTCCATCAAGGGCATGTGCACGCAGAAGGACGTCCGCTGCGTCACCTTCCGCGACCTGGCCGACTGGCTGGACGCGCAGGACCCCAAGGCCCTGGAGTGGATGCGCACGCTCGACGTCGGCCAGGCGCCGAAGGAGGGCTGGACGAAGTTCCTGACGGCGGGCCCGCCGGCCACCCCGCCCTCCGCTCCCGCGGCGCCCGCGGGCGTCAAGCCGGCTGCGGAGTCGGCAGAGGAGAGCTGAGCGCCTCACCGGGCGCCCCGGTCCGCTGCTGACCCAGCCGCTCGTGCAGCACGAAGTCGGGGTCGATCTGGTCCGCCAGGTCGATCCCGGTCTTCGCGTTGCCCCAGCTCTCGGCGTTCCTCCGGTGGAAGTGCACCATCTGCGCGGTGTACCGGGCCCAGTCGCGTCCCGCGTACGAGTCGTCGGCCGCGTCCTGCAGCACCTGCAGGGCCACCCGGTTGCTCGCTTCCAACAGGTCGAAGGGGGCCGGACGGCCCTTCTCCATCGACCGTACCCAGTCGGAGTGCCCGACGGTGACGAGCAGGTCGTCCCCCACCTCGGCGCGCAGGAAGTCCACGTCGTCCTGGCCCTGGACCTTGTTCCCGACCACCTTGAGCGCGATCCCGAAGTCCCGCGCGTACTCCTTGTACTGGCGGTAGACGGAGACGCCCTTGAGGGTCGGTTCGGCGACCAGGAAGGTCATGTCGAAGCGGGTGAACATGCCGGAGGCGAAGGAGTCCGAACCGGCCGTCATGTCGACGACGACGTACTCGTCGGGCCCGTCCACGAGGTGGTTCAGGCAGAGTTCGACGGCCCCGACCTTCGAGTGGTAGCAGGCCACGCCCAGATCGGACTCGGTGAACGGTCCGGTCGCCATGAGCCGGACGTACTCGACGTCGCCCTCCTCGTGGCCGTCGAGCGTGACGGTGCGGGCGCACGCGTCGTAGACGGGGTTGTCCTCGGCGACGCGCAGCAGGCGCGAACCGGCGCCGGGCGGGGTGGTCTTGATCATCGCCTCGGCGGAGGCGATGCGGGGGTTGGAGCCGCGCAGGTACTCCTTGATCAGCGGCAGGTGCGCGCCCATGGCGGGCATCGCGGCGGCCTCGTCCTCGGTGAGGCCGAGCGCGGCGCCCAGGTGCTGGTTGATGTCGGCGTCCACCGCGACGACGGGGGCCTCATTGGCTGCGAGGTGGCGGATGAAGAGGGAGGACAGCGTGCTCTTGCCGCTGCCGCCCTTTCCCACGAAAGCGATCTTCATGTTCACCAAGCGTAGTCGGTTGATCGCACGTCGTGGTCGATGTGAGTGAAGAAGACCACTCCAAGGAGGGGTCGGTGCTATGGGTGGGCAGTGCGTAGGCTCCCTACTTATGAGTAGCGCTTCTGACCCGCTGGCCGCCCTGACGTCGCTCCCCGGCGTCCCGGACGCGGTGGACTCCGTACGCAAGGCCGTGGACCGGGTCTACGGGCACCGGGTGATGCGCCGACGCGCCGGGGAGATCACCTCGGAGGCCGCACTGCGCGCCGCGCGCGGCAGCGCCGCGCTGTCCGGAGCGGACTGGGCGCTGGAGGAGGTCCGGCGGCGCAGCGACTTCGGCTCGGAGGAGCAGGCGCGGACCGTCGGAGCGGCGCTGCGGCTCACCGCCGAGGCCGGGCAGCTGCTGAGCATCTGGCGGCAGTCGCCGATGCGGGTGCTCGCGCGGCTGCACCTGGTGGCGGTGGGGCAGGTCAAGGCGGGACCGCAGGGTTCCGGTACCGACCCGCACGCCGGTGACACCGTGGGGCGGCCGAGGTTGGCGGGCGAGCCGGTGGACGAGCCGCTGGTGACGCTCGCGCTGCCGGACGCGCAGGAGGTCGCGGGGCGGCTCGAAGGGCTGTCCGGCCTGATCATCGGCGGGAGTTCGGCTCCGGCCCTGGTCACCGCCGCGGTGGTGCACGGCGAGCTGCTGGCCCTGCGGCCGTTCGCTTCGTACAACGGCCTGGTCGCGCGGGCGGCCGAGCGGATCGTCCTCATCAACAGCGGCCTCGACCCGAAGGCGATCTGCCCCGCGGAGGTCGGCCACGCCGAGCAGGGGTCGGCGGCGTACCTGGCGGCCTTCGAGGGCTACGTGTCCGGGACCGCGGAGGGGATGGCCGCCTGGATCGCGCACTGCGGGCGGGCGGTCGAGCTGGGTGTCCGCGAGTCGACGGCGGTGTGCGAGGCGCTCCAGCGCGGGGCGGCCTGAGGGGCACGGCCCGGGGGGTCGGTCGCTCGGTCCGGGAGGCGTGGGGCCCGGGAGGCGTGCGGCCGACAAAGGGATGCGGCGACACCGTCCTGCTTTGGTGTCGCCGCTGGCATTTACGCCCAGTTACCAAGCGTCCTCGAAGTTTGCCCATCAGGTCGGGAACTCTGCCCGTCACCTGGTGCGGCTGGCCCGTAATCGACGGGTCGACGTCGCGTGGGTGCTCGGCGTTCATGCGTTCTGCTCGGTCCGTGGGCCTTACTGCGGTTAAAGATGATCCTCTCGGATGTTCTTTGGTCTCGCGGGCCGTTGACTCATTTGTACCCCGCTTCCGAGGTAAGTGGAACCCCTAGCCTCACTTCTTTACTTTCCCGGGCGTACCGGTGTGAATCGGACAGGCCGTATCCGTGCTGGTCAGGGCCGTCGCCGACGGGTGCGGGCGGGCCGGGTTTCCGGGTGGAGCCGGACCGGGAGGCGGTCCGGGCTCGGGGTGGGGTCGGGTGCGGGGCGGGGTCAGGCCGAACGGGTCACCGTGGCGAGGGCGTTCGCCCGGCGGCGGCTGGCGTACCAGACCAGGCCCGCCGTGGCCGCGGCGGCGCCGACGGCCGCGGCGGCGATCAGGGCGGGTCGGGCCGGCATGGAGAGTCCGGGCAGCCGTTGCTTGAGCCGGACCGGGCGGTTGAAGACCAGGACCGGCCACTCGCGGGCGATCGCCTCGCGCCGCAACGTCCGATCGGGATTGACCACGTGCGGGTGGCCCACCGCCTCCAGCATCGGGATGTCCGTCACAGAGTCGCTGTAGGCGTAGCAGCGCGCGAGGTCGTAGCCCTCGGATTCGGCCAACTCCCGTACCGCCTCGGCCTTGGTGGGCCCGTAGGCGTAGTACTCGATCTCGCCGGTGAAGCAGCCGTCCTCGCCGACCACCATGCGCGTGGCGACCACCCGGTCGGCGCCGAGCATCGCGCCGATCGGCTCGACCACCTCCGCGCCCGAGGTGGACACGATCACCACGTCGCGGCCCGCGGTGTGATGGGCCTCGATGAGCGAGGCGGCCTCGTCGTAGATGATCGGGTCGATGAGGTCGTGCAGGGCTTCGGCGACGATCTCCCGGACCTGCTGCACGTTCCACCCCTTGCAGAGCGCGGAGAGATACTCCCGCATCCGCTCCATCTGATCGTGGTCGGCGCCGCCGGCCAGGAAGATGAACTGGGTGTACGCGGTGCGCAGCACCGCTCGCCTGTTGATCAGGCCGCCTTGGTAGAAGGACTTGCCGAACGTCAGGGCGCTCGACTTCGCAATGACGGTCTTGTCCAGGTCGAAGAAGGCGGCGGTGCGAGGCAAGGAGTGCGGCAAGGGCTGATTTTCCACGCCCCGAGCATATGCGCCCACCATTCGGCGTAAGGTGTGGCGCGTGGGTTTGCCTAAGAAGGCTCTCGGGTACACCATGGAAGTCACGGATCGTTCGCGACCGTGCTAACCCGGTCTGGCTCCTCCCCCCCCGAGTCGGACCGTGGGGACGACCCCCGCTCTCCCCCCCGGCGGGGGTCGTCGCATGTCCGGACGCGGTTCGCGTCCCTGCCTTCGGCCCCAAGTGATCATTCCTCTGGCCCCCTTCGCTCGGTGGGCCTGTGTGGCGAAGGCCCTTACCTCCCCAGACGCGTGACGGTGCGTAGTCGTTCCACGGCGCTCTGAACTCACTCGTGTGGGTGTCGGAGTTATTCACAGGCGAGTTCCTGTCCACAGTTTTCGAGCAAGATCCACTTGATTTCCCCTCATCGCTGCACGGTGATTCCGGGCGTGAAGTCCACGACCCGGGATTTGCTGTGAGAAATGGGTGGAGATCATGGCTGGATCGTTCGCCGGATCGACGACTGGTACGTCGGTCGGCTCTTCGTTTGGTTCTTCGTCCGGCGCGTCGGCGGCGCCGGTGGCCGACCGGGTCGCCGGGTCGCGGGGCCGGGGGCGGCGGGGCGGCCCCGGAATCGGTGCGAGGGCCCGTTCGGGGCGGGCCCAGTCGGCTTCCGCCGGTGGTCGGCCGGGGTGGCGGGGCGGTGGTCCGCGGTCCGGGACGCTCGGTGGTGGTGGCCGACCACTGATCATCACGGAGGACCCGCTGCTGCTCGACGACCTGCTGCGGCTGTGCGCCGCCGCGGGGGCCGAGCCGCACGTGGCGCACTCGGTGCCCGAGCAAAGCGGAACGGCGTGGCCCCCGGGGCCTGATGGAGTCGACGAAGCCGTCGGAGCCATCGGAGCCATCGGAGGCGTCGGATCCGGTGGATCCGTCGGGGCTGATCGTGGTGGCGCGGGTCCCGACGGCGTCGCGGGGGTCGGCTGGGAGGCCGCGCCGCTCGTCCTGGTCGGAGACGACGCCGCCCGGCGGGTGCGCGGGGCGCCCCGCAGGGACGGGGTGTTCCTCGTCGGCCGGGATCTGGACGATCCCCTGGTGTGGCAGCGGGCGGTGGAGATCGGGGCCGAGGAGGTCCTGTGGCTGCCGGACGCCGAGGGACGGCTCGTCGACCGCATCGCGGATGTGGTGGAGGGCGCCGGACGGCCCGCGCTCACGGTCGGGGTGATCGGCGGGAGCGGCGGCGCCGGGGCGTCCACGCTCGCCTGCGCCCTGGCGGTGCGGGCCGCCGCCTCCGGGGAGCGGACCCTCCTGATCGATGGTGACCCGCTGGGCGGCGGGATGGACGTGCTGCTCGGGGGTGAGGGCGCGGACGGGCTGCGCTGGCCGGACTTCGCCGGCTCGCGCGGCCGGGTCGGCGGAGACGCGCTGGCCGAATCACTGCCGGAACTGCACGCCTTGCGGGTGCTCAGCTGGGACCGGGGCGACCGCGTGGTGGTGCCGCCGGCCGCGATGCGGTCCGTGGTGGCCGCCGCGCGCCGTCGGGGCGGGGTGGTGGTGGTCGACCTGCCGCGCCGGGTGGACGAGGGAGTGGCGGAGGTACTGGCCCAGCTGGACCTGGTGCTGCTCGTGGTGCCGGGCGAGCTGCGGGCGGTGGCCGCCGCCGGGCGCGTGGCGGCCGGGGTGCGGATGGTGGCCCGGGACGTGCGGGTGGTGGTCCGGGGGCGGTTGCCGGGCGGGCTGGACGCCGAGGCGGTGGCCGAGCTGCTGCGGGTGCCGCTGGCCGGGGAGGTGCCGCTGGAGGTGGGGCTGCCGGGGCGGGTGGCCGAGGGGGAGACGCCCGGGGCGCGCTCCCGGGGTGCGCTGGCGCGGTTCTGCGACGGCTTCTGGGAGCGGGTGTCCGTCTCCGGCGGTCAGGGGGTGACGGGATGACCGCCGGGTTGCTGGACGCGGTGCGCCAGCGGCTCGCGGAGAGCGGTGCGGAGCCGACCCCGGCCCGGGTGGCGGCGGCGCTGCGGGCCCAGGGGCGCCTGTTGGGGGACGCGGAAGTGCTGGGGGCCGCCGAGGAGTTGCGGTGCGAGTTGGTCGGCGCGGGGCCGCTGGAGGCGCTGCTGGCCGATCCCGGAGTGACGGACGTCCTGGTGGCGGCGCCCGACCGGGTGTGGGTGGATCGGGGCGGAGGGCTGGAGTTGACCTCCGTGACCTTCGCGGACGCCGAGGCGGTGCGCAGGCTCGCGCAGCGGCTGGCCGCCGTCGCGGGGCGCCGGCTCGACGATGCGCGGCCCTGGGTGGACGCACGGCTGCCGGACGGCACCCGGCTGCACGCGGTGCTGCCGCCGGTCTCGGTGGGCTCGGCCTGTCTGTCGCTGCGCGTGGTGCGGCTGCGGGCCTTCACCCTGGACGAGCTGGTGGCCGCGGGGACGCTGCCACCGGGTGGGCAGCGGCTGCTCCGGGCCATGGTCGAGGCCCGGCTCTCCTTCCTGGTCTCCGGGGGCACCGGGACCGGGAAGACCACCCTGCTCTCCGCGCTGCTCGGGCTGGTCGGGCCGGGCGAGCGGATCGTCCTGGCCGAGGATTCGGCGGAGCTGCGCCCGGACCATCCCCATGTGGTGCGGTTGGAGGCCAGACCGGCCAACCAGGAGGGCGCGGGCCTGGTCACCTTGGCCGATCTGGTCCGCCAGGCGCTGCGGATGCGCCCGGACCGGTTGGTCGTGGGCGAGGTGCGCGGGCCCGAAGTGGCGGACCTGCTCGCCGCGTTGAACACCGGGCACGAGGGCGGCTGCGGGACGGTCCATGCGAATGCCGCCGGGCACGTACCGGCGCGGATGGAGGCGCTCGGGAGCGCTGCCGGGCTGGACCGGGCCGCCCTGCACAGCCAGTTGGCGTCGGCGCTGTCCTTGGTGATCCACCTCGTCCGGGACCGTGGCGGGCGGCGCCGGGTGGCCGAGGTGCACGTGCTGGAGCGGGACCCCGCCGGATTGGTGGTGACCGTACCGGCGCTGCGTTGGGGACCGCGCGGCTTCGTCCGGGAGGCGGGCTGGGAGCGGCTGCGCCCGCTGCTGGGAGGGGTCCGGTGAGCGCGGGGACGTCGCTGGTGTCGGCTCCGGTGTTCGCGGCGGCGCTGTGCGGCGGGGCGGCGGCCTGGTCGTTGGCCGGGGGCGACCGGGGGCCCCGGCGGGCCCGGCTGTTGCTGGCCGGGGCGGGGCCGGTGGTCCCCGGTGGACCGGTGCCGTGGGAGCGGGTGCTCGCCGCCGCGCGGGCAGGGGTGGCGCGCCGGCCGGAGTGGGGCGCGCTGCTGGTGGGGCTGGTCCTCGCGGTGCTGGGCCGGTCGGTGATCCCGCTCGTCGCGGGAGTGGTGGCGGTGCCGCTGGTGCGCGGACTCCTGCGGGTGCGTCGGCGGGCCCGGGCGCGGCAGGCGCGGGCCGCGGAGGTGGTGGCGCTGTGCGGGGCGGTCGTGGCGGAGCTGCGCTCCGGGGCGCAGCCGGGCCAGGCGCTGACGGCGGCGATGCGGCGCACGGTGGCCGGACCGGGAGGTCCGGGCGCGGCGGAGGCGGGGTTGCTGGCCGCGGCGGCCTTCGGCGGGGACGTGGCCGGTGCGCTGCGGTCGGCGGCCCGGGAGCCGGGCGCGGAGGGGCTCGCCGGGATGGCCGCCTGCTGGCGGGTGTCGTTGGACGGCGGAGCGGGGCTGGCGGCGGGGCTGGAGCGGCTGGAGGGGGCGTTGCGGGCGGAGCGGGACCAGGAGGAGTCGCTGCGGGCCCAGCTGGCGGGGGCGCGGTCCACCGCGGTCGTGCTCGCGCTGCTGCCCGTGGTCGGTCTGCTGATGGGGACCGCGATGGGCGCCGATCCCGTGCGGGTGCTGCTCCACACGCCGCTGGGGCTGGGGTGTCTGGCGGTGGGCGGGGTCCTGGAGGCGCTGGGGCTGCTGTGGTGCCGGCGGCTGATGCGGGCGGGGGAGCGGTGATGGGAGGGGGAGCGGTGATGGGAGGGGGTGCGGTGGCGGGCGGTGTCGCGGCCCAGCTCTTCGCCCATTCCCCGCTCTCCGTCCACAGGCTGGGGACGGCGCTCGCGCTCGGGGGAGCGGTGATGGGCCTGGGGGCGGTGTTGGGCGCGCGGGTTCGGGGGCGGGCGGCCCGGCGCAGGCTCGCGGTGCTCCTTGCGGTGGAGCAGGTGCGCCGGGGGCCCGGCATCCGGCCCCGGGTCCGGGGTGTCGTGGGGGTGTGGGCGGGGCCGCTCGGCGTGCTGCTGGCGGGCTGGGTCCTGGTCGGCGGGGTGGTGGGCGGGGCGGTCGGGTGCGCGGCGGCCTTCGGGGTGCGCCGGTGGCAGCTCCGGGCGCGGGCGTCGCCCGGAGCGGGGGAGGAGCTGAGGGAAGCGGCGCGTCAGCTGCCCCTCGCCGCGGATCTGCTGGCTGCGTGCCTGGCGGCCGGCGCCGGGCCGGTGGAGGCCGCCGAGGTGGTCGGGGAGTCACTGGGCGGGCCGGTGGGCGAGTGCTTGGCCCTGGCCGGGGCGGAGCTGAGGCTCGGCGGTGAACCGGGCGGGACGTGGGGGAGGTTGGCCCGGCTGCCGGATGCCCGGGAGCTCGCCGAGTGCCTGGACCGGGCCGCGCGGACCGGGGCGCCCGCGGCGGAGCAGGTGTCCCGGCTGGCGGGGCGGGTCCGCGAGGACCGGGCCCGGCGGTCGGGGGCCAGGGCGCAGCGGGTCTCGGTGCTCATCACCGCTCCGGTCGGGCTGTGTTTCCTCCCCGCCTTTCTCGCCGTAGGGGTGGCTCCGGTGGTGATCGGAATGGCTTCCGGTCTCCTCTCGGGCAACTGAAATCACATCAGTTACGAAAATTCACAGGAGGTTGTCGTGAGGATCATGTGGGTGCGTGTTCGGTCGGCTCTGCGGGGTCGTTGCGGGGACGCCGGAATGTCGACTTCGGAATACGCCATGGGCACGATCGCGGCGTGTGCGTTCGCCGCCGTTCTGTACAAGGTGGTCACGAGTGACGTCGTCGCGGCGGCGCTCCAGTCGACCATCGGAAAGGCACTCGATGCGCCTTTCTGATCACCGTTCCGGTGGGCCTCCTGACGGGGCTTCTGGTCGCTTTCGAGATGCGCTTTCTGACGGTGCGTCCGGGGAGTTCGGAGTGTCGGGTGCGCGGTCCGGCGAAATGGGCGACCGGGGATATGTGACGGCGGAGGCGTCCTTGGTGATCCCGGCCCTGGTCCTCTTCGCGGCGCTGCTGGTGTGGGCGCTGATGGCGGCGGCCGCGCAGATCCGGTGCGTGGACGCGGCGCGGGCCGGGGCCCGGGTGGCGGCCCGTACCGAACCGGTCGAGGTGGCGCTCGCGGCGGCCCGGGAGGCCGCCCCGGCGGGGGCGCAGGTGGAGCTGGAGCGGACGGGCGACCTGTGGCGGGTCAGGGTCAGTGCGCCCGCGCCGGGGCCGCGGGCCCTGTCGGTGCGGCTGGGGGCCCAGGCGGTGGCGCTGGCCGAGGACAGTGTGGGGCCGCCGCCGTGAGCCGGGAGCGGGGTTCGGCCACGGTGTGGGCGGCCGTGGTGGCCACGGCGCTCGTGGCGGTCTTCGGCGGCGTGCTGCTGCTGGGCCAGGCGGTGGTGGCCCGGCACCGGGCCGCGGCCGCCGCCGACCTGGCGGCCCTGGCCGCGGCCGCCCGCTGGACCCACGGCCCGGCGGACGCGTGCGCCGCGGCGCTGCGGGTGGCGGTGGCGCAGGGGGCCCGGATGGCCGCCTGCACGGTCTCGGGCGAGGTCGCGGAGGTGACGGCCGCCGCCCCGACGGGCCCCTACGCACCGCGGTCCACCTCGCGCGCGGGCCCCGGGCCGGGGCCTTGGCCGGGATCGGCTAGGGCGGCGGCGGGGCCGCTGAGAGGAGGTGGGTGAGGAGGCGGACGGCGCCGCGCTTGTGGAGGGGGTCGTTGCCGTTGCCGCACTTGGGGGACTGGATGCAGGACGGACAGCCGGCCTCGCACTCGCAGGCGGCGATCGCGTCGCGGGTCGCGGTCAGCCAGGCGCCGGCCGTGTGGAAGGCCCGCTCCGCGAACCCGGCACCGCCGGGGTGGCCGTCGTAGACGAAGACCGTCGGAAGGAGGGTGTCCGGGTGGAGCGGCACGGAAACGCCGCCGATGTCCCAGCGGTCGCAGGTGGCGAACAGCGGGAGCAGCCCGATGGAGGCGTGCTCGGCGGCGTGCAGGGCGCCGCCGAGGATCTCCGGATTGATCCGGGCCTCGTCCAGCTGGTCCTCGGTGACCGTCCACCACACGGCCCGGGTGCGGAGGGTGCGCGGAGGCAGGTCGAGCTTGGCCTCGCCGAGCACCTCGCCGGTGATCAGTTTGCGCCGTAGGTAGGAGACCACCTGGTTGGTGACCTCGACCGACCCGAAGCAGAGCGTGGCCGGGCCCCAGGGGATCGAGGTCTCGGTGTCCAGGACGGAGATGGAGGTGATGTCGCGGGCGGTGGTGGAGAAGGGCGGGGAGGCCTCCTCGACGAGGGCGACCGAGTCCTCCAGGTCCAGGTGTTTCACCAGGTAGGTGCGGCCCTGGTGGAGGTGGACGGCGCCCTCGTGGACGGCGGTGTGGGCGGCCGCCTCGTCCACGGTGCCGAGCAGTCGGCCGGTGGCCGCCTCGACGATCTGCACCGGGCGCCCGCCGCCGCCCCGGATGTCGGTCAGGTCCGAGGCGCGCTCCCGGCGGGTCCAGTGCCAGGCCGTGGCCCGGCGCCGCAGCAGCTTGGCCGCTTCGAGCTGGGGCAGCAGGTCGCGGGCGGCCGGGCCGAAGAGGGCCAGGTCGGGCTCGGTCAGGGGCAGCTCGGCCGCCGCCGCGCACAGGTGGGGGGCGAGGACGTACGGGTTGTCGGGGTCCAGGACGGTGGCCTCCACCGGCTGCCGGAACAGGGCCTCGGGGTGGTGGACCAGGTAGGTGTCCAACGGGTCGTCCCGGGCGACCAGGACGGCCAGGGCGCCGTGGCCGGAGCGCCCGGCCCGGCCCGCCTGCTGCCACAGGGAGGCCCGGGTGCCCGGGTAGCCGGTGATCAGGACGGCGTCCAGGCCGGAGACGTCCACGCCCAGCTCCAGGGCGGTCGTGGCGGCGAGTCCGAGCAGCTCGCCGGAGTGCAGGGCCCGCTCCAGGGCCCGGCGCTCCTCGGGCAGGTAACCGCCCCGGTAGGCGGCCACCCGGGGCGGTAGCGAGCGGTCGACGGAGGCGAGGCGCTCCTGGGCGATCAGGGCGATCAGCTCGGCTCCGCGCCGGGAGCGCACGAAGGCGACCGTGCGGACCCCCTGGACGACCAGGTCGGTCAGCAGGTCGGCGGTCTCCGCGGTGGCCGTGCGGCGCACCGGGGCGCCCTTCTCGCCGCGCAGCTCGGTGAGCGGCGGCTCCCACAGGGCGAAGACGACCTCGCCGCGCGGAGAGGCGTCGTCCGTGATCTCCGTCACGCTCGCGCCGGTCAGTCGGCTCGCCGAGGCGGCCGGATCGGTGGCGGTGGCCGAGGCGAGGAGGAAGACCGGATCGGAGCCGTAGCGGGCGCACAGCCGCCGCAGGCGGCGCAGCACCTGGGCGACGTGCGAGCCGAAGACCCCGCGGTAGGTGTGGCACTCGTCGATGACCACGTAGCGCAGGGCCCGCAGGAAGGAGGACCAGCGCGGGTGGGCCGGGAGTATCCCGCGGTGCAGCATGTCGGGATTGGTGAGCACCAGGTTGGCGTACTGGCGCACCCATTCGCGTTCCTCGACGGGGGTGTCCCCGTCGTAGACGGCGGGCCGGACCGCGTTTCCCAGGGGCCCGGCCAGCTCCCGCACGGCGCGCCGCTGGTCGGCGGCCAGGGCCTTGGTGGGGGCGAGGTACAGGGCGGTGGCGCCCCGACCGTTGGGCGCCTCGGCGCCGTCGGCGAGGGCGCTGAGCACCGGGGCGAGGTAGGCCAGGGACTTGCCGGAGGCGGTACCGGTGGCGACGATCACGGATTCGCCGTCGAGGGCGAGCTCGGCCGCGGCGGCCTGGTGTTCCCACAGGTGTTCGATGCCCGCCGCTTGGATGGCCGCTACGACGTCAGTTCGGATGCGATCGGGCCAGACCGCATGACGGCCCTCCCGAGGGGGCAAGTGCTCCGTATGGGTGATGCGCGCAGCTCGGGAAGGCCCCCGTGACAGGCGGTCCAGGACCGTGTCGGGGCCGGGTCGTGAGTCCGTGGCAGCCGTGGGCCGACCGGGACGGGGAGTATGGGACATCCGAAGTGAGTGTGTCACCGGTGTGCGGGACAATGGTCCCAAGGCGTCGTGCGCGCCTGCCGGTAAGTGATTGAATGCCATCGCGGCAGCCAATCCCTCCTCTACCTTCGGGTGAGGAGGCCCCTGGGGGGCGCCGCTCGATAGCAAGGTGCTGGAGGATCCGTGGACCTGTCCCTGTCGACTCGCACAGTTGGCGACCGCACAGTCGTCGAGGTCGGTGGCGAGATTGATGTGTATACCGCGCCCAAGCTGCGCGAGCAGTTGGTCGAGTTGGTGAACGACGGCAGCTACCACTTGGTTGTCGACATGGAGCGAGTGGACTTCCTCGACTCCACCGGCCTCGGTGTGCTCGTGGGAGGCCTCAAGCGCGTCCGCGCGCACGAGGGCTCGCTGCGCCTGGTGTGCAACCAGGAGCGCATCCTCAAGATTTTCCGCATCACCGGTCTCACCAAGGTGTTCCCGATCCACACCACGGTGGAAGACGCCGTCAACGCCACCGACTGACGGATCCCGAGCTGACGGATTCCGCCAGTAGGAGCGGGGGGTTCCGGGCCATACGGCCCGGGCCCCTGCAAGGCACGCCCGTAGTCCGAGGGGGACGCGCATGGCCACCGTTGAACTCCGCTTCAGCGCTCAACCCGAACACGTCCGGACCGCCCGTCTGGTCGCGGCCGCCGTGGCCCGCCGGGCCGGTGTGGAAGAGGCCGTCCTCGACGAGGTCAGACTCGCCGTGGGCGAGGCCTGCTCGCGCGCCGTCGGACTGCACCGCGGCAACGGGCTGACCGCTCCCGTCCGCGTCGTGCTGACCGAAGAGGAGAAGGTCTTCTCCATCGAGGTCGGCGACGAGGTTCCCGGGCCGCCCGGTGGCACCGGCACGTCTTCTTCCGCCGACGCGGACGCCGACCCGGACTCCGCCGCTGTGGGCGACGCCGATGTCACCGACACCGAGGACGAGATGAGCCTCGCGGTGATCAGCGGGCTCGTCGACGACGTCGAAGTGACCAGTGGGGAATCGGGCGGTGTCATCAGGATGAGCTGGCCGACGACCGGCGCTTCCGAACTCCCCTAGCCCGCCCGTGTTTCTCGCATAGACCTTCCATAGATCTTTAATCCCATCTTCCGATGTTTTTTCAAGGCCCTGCTGAGCAGGGCCTTTTTTGTTTTTCTAGATCGAATCCCGGCGATCCGGGAACGACGCGCGACCGGTCAATGGGTTTGCCCCATTACTACTTTCGAGGGTATTGGCGTGACGCGATCTATTGGTGAGGAGCAAGTGCAGGCCAATTCCGTTTCCCGCCCACTGTTTTGATCAGGTCGCGCTCCCTACAATCCGTCCACATCTTGGGCTCATCGCGTCAAGGAGGACGAATGACGGGGCTCTTCACCCATCTCGCACAAGAAGGCACCTCTCCGCTCGCAGCGGCGGTGCTCACCGATGACAATCGGCTTATCGTGATCGTCATCGCCGCGGTGGCACTCGCGGCACTCGTGGTCGCGCAGATCCTGGTCCGCCAGGTCCTCGCGGCCGACGAGGGAACCGACCGGATGAAGGAGATCGCGGCGGCCGTCCAGGAGGGCGCCAACGCCTACCTGGGGCGGCAATTGCGCACCCTCGGCATCTTCGCCGTCGTCGTGTTCTTCCTGCTCTTCATGCTCCCCGCGGAGAACTGGACCCAGCGGGCCGGACGTTCCGCCTTCTTCCTCGTCGGCGCGCTCTTCTCGGCCGCCACCGGCTACATCGGCATGCGCCTGGCCGTCCGCGCCAACGTCCGCGTCGCCGCGGCCGCCCGCGAGGCCACCCCCGCCGAGGGCGAGGCCGCCAAGGACCTCACCGAGGTCTCCCACAAGGCCATGCGGATCGCCTTCCGCACCGGCGGCGTGGTGGGCATGTTCACCGTCGGCCTCGGCCTGCTCGGCGCCTCCTGCGTCGTGCTCGTCTACGCCGCCGACGCCCCCAAGGTCCTGGAGGGCTTCGGCCTCGGCGCCGCGCTCATCGCGATGTTCATGCGTGTCGGCGGCGGCATCTTCACCAAGGCCGCCGACGTCGGCGCCGACCTGGTCGGCAAGGTCGAGCAGGGCATTCCGGAGGACGATCCGCGCAATGCCGCGACCATCGCCGACAACGTGGGCGACAACGTCGGCGACTGCGCCGGAATGGCCGCCGACCTCTTCGAGTCCTACGCCGTCACGCTCGTCGCGGCGCTGATCCTGGGCAAGGCCGCCTTCGGCGACCTGGGCCTGGCCTTCCCGCTGATCGTCCCGGCGATCGGCGTGGTCACCGCCATGATCGGCATCTTCGCGGTCTCCCCGCGGCGCACCGACCGCAGCGGCATGAGCGCCATCAACCGCGGATTCTTCATCTCGGCGGTCATCTCCCTGGTGCTCGTCGCCGTCGCGGTCCTCGTCTACCTGCCCTCCAGCTTCAAGGACCTGGTCGGCGTCGAGGACGCGGGCATCACCGGCCACTCCGGCGACCCGCGCGTCTTCGCGCTCGTCTCGGTGGCCATCGGCATCGTGCTCGCGGCCCTGATCCAGCAGCTCACGGGCTACTTCACCGAGACCAACCGCCGTCCCGTCCAGGACATCGGCAAGTCCTCGCTCACCGGCGCGGCCACCGTCGTCCTCGCCGGCATCTCCATCGGCCTGGAATCCGCCGTCTACACCGCGCTGCTCATCGGCCTCGGTGTCTACGGAGCCTTCCTGCTCGGCGGCACCTCGATCATGCTGGCGCTCTTCGCGGTGGCCCTGGCCGGCACCGGCCTGCTGACCACCGTCGGCGTCATCGTCGCCATGGACACCTTCGGCCCGGTCTCCGACAACGCCCAGGGCATCGCGGAGATGTCCGGCGACGTCGAGGGCGCGGGCGCCCAGGTCCTGACCGACCTGGACGCGGTGGGCAACACCACGAAGGCGATCACCAAGGGCATCGCCATCGCCACGGCCGTACTGGCCGCCGCCGCGCTCTTCGGCTCGTACCGCGACGCGATCGCCACGGCCGTCAAGGACGTCGGCGCCAAGGCCGGGGACATGGGCCTGAGCCTGGACATCTCGCAGCCCAACAACCTCGTCGGGCTGATCCTCGGCGCGGCCGTCGTGTTCCTCTTCTCGGGCCTGGCCATCAACGCGGTGTCCCGCTCGGCCGGCGCCGTGGTCTACGAGGTGCGCCGCCAGTTCCGCGAGCACCCCGGGATCATGGACTACAGCGAGAAGCCCGAGTACGGGCGCGTCGTGGACATCTGCACCAAGGACGCGCTGCGCGAGCTCGCCACGCCCGGCCTGCTCGCCGTGATGGCCCCCATCGCGGTCGGCTTCAGCCTCGGCGTCGGGGCGCTCGGTTCGTACCTGGCCGGCGCGATCGGCACCGGCACGCTGATGGCGGTCTTCCTCGCCAACTCCGGTGGCGCGTGGGACAACGCGAAGAAGCTCGTCGAGGACGGCCACTACGGCGGCAAGGGCAGCGACGCGCACGCCGCGACCGTCATCGGCGACACCGTCGGCGACCCGTTCAAGGACACCGCCGGTCCCGCGATCAACCCGCTGCTCAAGGTGATGAACCTGGTCGCGCTGCTGATCGCGCCCGCCGTCGTGCAGTTCAGCTACGGCGCCGACGCCAGCGGGACCGTCCGCGCGGTGGTCGCCGTCCTGGCGATCATCGTGATCGTCGGCGCGGTGTACGTGTCCAAGCGGCGCGGCATCGCGGTCGGCGACGACACCGGCACCGACACCGCCGAGCGGGTGGCCCAGCCGGCCGACCCCGCGGTGGTGAACTGACGGTACGCCGAAGGGCCCCCGCGGGGGCCGCGGTGCGGGACCGAATGGCGGACGGGCGGCGCGTACTGACGCGCCGTCTGTCCGTCTTTCCGCTTATCCGGATGCAGACGTGTATCTTCCGGGCCGAGAGCCTTGGAAGGGACCGATCCGGTGAACAAGAAGTTTGCGGCCGCCTTGTCCGGCGGCGCGGTACTGATGCTCGTGCTGTCCGGTTGCGGTGACGACGGCGACAAGAAGACCGACGACTGGGCCAAGAAGGTCTGCGACAAGTGGCAGCCCGAGCTCAAGAAGATCGAAGCCGCCAACGCCGACATCAAGCGCGTGGCGACCGAGAGCAGCAAGCCCGAGGACGTGCAGAAGACCGACGCGGGCGCGTTCCAGACCATGTCCACCTCGTACAAGGCCATGGGTACGGCCTTGACGAGCGCGGGAGTTCCTCCGGTCAAGGACGGTGATGCGACCCAGAAGGCCGCCGTCAAGGGCTTCGAGGACACCTCCAAGGGCTATGCGGACCTCAAGACGAAGATGGACGCGCTCGATCCCAAGGACCAGGGCAAGTTCGCCGAGGGCCTCAAGACCATCGCGAGCGGCCTCGACCAGACGACCCAGGGCGGCAAGGCGGCCCTGGAGAAGCTGAAGGCGGGCGGCCTCGACAAGTCCATGAACGGTCAGAAGGGCTGCCAGGTCGCGGCCGCCCCGGAGCCGTCCAAGGGCTGACCGACCGCCTCCTGACGGGGCGTACGCCGACCAGGGCGGCCGGGACCGGAAACGGACCCGGCCGCCCTGGTGCGCGCCGGGCCGCCGCCCGTGTCCGCCGCTTCGCACGCGATGTCGGCGACAGCGGCCACAATGGGCGGGTGAGTACCACCAGCCTTCCCCGCCTCCCCTCGCCCGCCCGCGCCGCCGCCCTGCGCGCGGCCCTGCTCGCCGCGGGCTTCACCGCCGACGGCCTGCTCGACCTGCTCGGCGCCCCCGCCTACGCCGCGCTGGCCCGCAGCGAGACGGTCCCCGCCCTGCGCGCCACCCGCGGCGACGGTCCGCTGGAGGGCCTGGTGCGGCTCTTCCTGCTCCAGCGGCCCGTGCCGTACGACCGGGCCGCGGCCGCGCTGCCCGTCGAGGAGGCGCTGGCCGACGGCTGGCTGCGCCGCGCGGGGGACGACGTACACGCCGTGGTGGACGTGCGGCCCTACGGCGGCCCGGACGGCGAGGACTGGTTCATCGTCTCGGACCTGGGCTGCGCGGTCGGCGGGGCCGGCGGGATCGGCAGCCGCGAGGAGGGCGTGGTCCTGGGCGTCGGCGGGGCCTCCACCACCCTGGCCGGGATCACCGTGCGCACCCCGGTCGGCTCGGCCCTCGACATCGGCACCGGATCCGGCATCCAGGCCCTGCACGCGGCGCAGCACGCGACCCGGGTCACGGCCACGGACGTCAACCCGCGCGCCCTGGACTTCACCCGTCTGACGCTCGCGCTGTCGGGGGCCCCGGAGGCCGAGCTGCTCACCGGTTCGCTCTTCGAGCCGGTCGGCGACGCGACCTACGACCTGATCGTCTCCAACCCGCCCTTCGTGATCTCGCCCGGGGCCCGGTTGACCTACCGGGACGGCGGGATGGGCGGGGACGACCTGTGCCGCGCGCTGGTCCGGCAGGCCGGGGACCGATTGAATCCGGGCGGATATGCGCAGTTCTTGGCCAACTGGCAGCACGTCGAGGGCGAGGACTGGCACGACCGGCTGCGCTCCTGGGTGCCGCAGGGCTGCGACGCGTGGATCGTGCAGCGCGACGTGCAGGACGTGACGCAGTACGCGGAACTCTGGCTGCGGGACGCGGGCGACCACCGCGAGGACCCCGAGGCGTACGCCCGGCGCTACGAGGCCTGGCTGGACGAGTTCGAGGCGCGGGGGACCAAGTCGATCGGCTTCGGCTGGATCACCCTGCGCCGCACGGACGCGGCGGTCCCGTCGATCGTGGTCGAGGAGTGGCCGCACTCGGTGGAACAGCCGCTCGGCGACACCGTCCGGGCCCATTTCGCCCGCCAGGACTACCTGCGCGAGCACGACGACGCGGCCCTGCTGGAGGGGTACTTCCGGCTCGCCGTGGAGGTCGTCCAGGAGCAGGTCGGCGCGCCCGGCGCGGAGGACCCGGAGCACGTCGTGCTCCGCCAGAACCGCGGGATGCGGCGCGCCACCAAGGTGGACACGGTCGGCGCGGGCTTCGCCGGAGTGTGCGACGGCTCACTGAGCGCCGGGCGCATCCTCGACGCGATCGCCCACCTGGTCGAGGAGGATCCGGTGGTCCTGCGGGACCGCACGCCGGAGGCGATCCGGCTGCTCGTGGAGCAGGGGTTCCTGGAGCCCGCGGAGCCCGCGCAGCCGTGAGTTAACCCGGGGTTCGCGCGCCGTACGCCCGGGGCTGGAAGGGTCCGCACCGGGGGAGTCCGGGGGGACTCCGGCAGCGGCGCGCGGGGCGGGGGAATCGGCGTGGAAAGTGGTCCGGCGGTCTTCGCGGCGACCGTGTTCCTGCTGTTCGGCGCGGCCCTGCTGACCTGGACGGGGGCGCGCGCACGGCGCCGCGCGCCGGTCGCCGAGGGCGTGCGCCACGCCGTGGCCGTACCGGTCGCCGTCCTGGCCGGCGCGGTCTCGCTCGCGCTCGGCGCGTGGTGCCTCGGCCGGGTCTGAACCCGGCGCCGGGGCGGGCGCCGCACGGCCCGCGGGGCGGGCGGAGCAACGTGCGCGAGCCCGTTCGCCGGCCCGCTCGAAGGAGGCTCCGGGGGCGGGGCCAGACGGCCCCCAGGACCCCCCGCACGGTGATCAGGAGGGGTCCGCCGCGGCATCCGGGCGGCAGAAGTGGCACTTGTCGGGTTACCGTTCGAGTGGCCGTTGCGGGCTTGTGCCGTTTGACACGGGGGCGGGTTGTACCGTCACACTCCGCAGCGTCGCCGTACTGCGACCGAGTGCCGACCGGAGAGAAGAGCCAAGTTGTCCCCGACTAGCGAGACCGCAAAGGGCGGCCGCCGACTCGTCATCGTCGAGTCTCCTGCCAAGGCGAAGACGATCAAGGGCTACCTCGGCCCGGGATACGTCGTCGAGGCGAGCGTCGGGCACATCCGCGACCTCCCCAGCGGCGCGGCCGAGGTTCCCGACAAGTACACGGGCGAGGTCCGTCGTCTCGGTGTGGACGTCGAGCACGACTTCGCGCCGATCTACGTCGTCAACGCGGACAAGAAGGCCCAGGTCAGGAAGCTCAAGGAGCTGCTGGCCGAGTCCGACGAACTCTTCCTCGCCACCGATGAGGACCGCGAGGGCGAAGCCATCGCGTGGCACCTGCAGGAAGTCCTCAAGCCCAAGGTCCCCGTCCACCGGATGGTCTTCCACGAGATCACCAAGGACGCGATCCGCGACGCCGTCGCCAACCCGCGCGAGCTGAACCAGCGCATGGTCGACGCCCAGGAGACCCGCCGCATCCTCGACCGCCTCTACGGCTACGAGGTCTCGCCGGTCCTGTGGAAGAAGGTCATGCCGAAGCTGTCGGCGGGCCGCGTCCAGTCGGTGGCCACCCGCATGGTCGTCGAGAAGGAGCGCGAGCGCATCGCCTTCCGCTCGGCCGAGTACTGGGACCTGACCGGCACCTTCTCCACCGGCCGCGCCGGTGACGCCTCCGACCCGTCCTCGCTGGTCGCCCGGCTGAACACGGTCGACGGCAAGCGCGTGGCCCAGGGCCGCGACTTCGGTTCCACCGGGCAGCTCAAGAGCGAGGTGCTGCACCTCGACGAGGCGAACGCGCGCTCGCTGGCCGCCGCCCTCGCCGAGACGGCCTTCGCGGTCCGCTCGGTCGAGTCGAAGCCCTACCGCCGTTCCCCGTATGCGCCCTTCCGCACGACCACGCTCCAGCAGGAGGCCTCGCGCAAGCTGGGCTTCGGTGCGAAGGCGACCATGCAGGTGGCGCAGAAGCTGTACGAGAACGGCTTCATCACCTACATGCGTACGGACTCCACGACGCTGTCCGACACCGCCGTCACGGCGGCCCGGGCGCAGGTCACGCAGCTCTACGGGGCCGAGTACCTGCCGGAGAAGCCCCGCGTCTACGCGGGCAAGGTCAAGAACGCGCAGGAGGCGCACGAGGCGATCCGGCCTTCGGGTGATCGTTTCCGCACGCCCGCCGAGACGGGTCTGACCGGCGACCAGTTCCGCCTGTACGAGCTGATCTGGAAGCGGACCGTCGCCTCCCAGATGAAGGACGCGGTCGGCAACTCGGTCACGGTCAAGATCGGCGGCCGGTCGAGCGACGGCCGCGACGCCGAGTTCTCCGCCTCCGGCAAGACGATCACCTTCCACGGCTTCATGAAGGCCTACGTCGAAGGCGCCGACGACCCGAACGCCGAGCTGGACGACCGCGAGAAGCGGCTGCCGCAGGTCGCCGAGGGGGACGCGCTGAGCGGCGAGGACATCACCGCCGACGGTCACTCGACCAAGCCCCCGGCCCGCTACACCGAGGCCTCGCTGGTCAAGGAGCTCGAAGAGCGCGAGATCGGCCGTCCGTCGACCTACGCGTCGATCATCGGCACGATCCTCGACCGCGGCTACGTCTTCAAGAAGGGCACGGCCCTCGTGCCGTCCTTCCTGTCCTTCGCCGTGGTGAACCTCCTGGAGACGCACTTCGGGCGGCTCGTCGACTACGACTTCACCGCCAAGATGGAGGACGACCTCGACCGCATCGCGCGGGGCGAGGCCCAGTCCGTGCCGTGGCTCAAGCGGTTCTACTTCGGCTCCGAGGACGCCTCCGAGGTGGTCCCGGCCAACGGCGACCACCTGGGCGGCCTCAAGGAACTGGTCACGGACCTCGGCGCGATCGACGCCCGGGAGATCTCCTCCTTCCCGGTCGGCGAGGGCATCGTGCTGCGCGTGGGCCGCTACGGTCCCTACGTCGAGCGCGGCGAGAAGGACTCCGAGGGCCACCAGCGGGCCGACGTACCGGACGACATGGCTCCGGACGAGCTGACCACGGAGTACGCGGAGGAGCTCTTCGCGAAGCCGAGCGGTGAGTTCGCCCTGGGCAAGGACCCGATCAGCGGGAACGAGATCGTCGCGAAGGACGGTCGCTACGGGCCGTACGTGACGGAGATCCTTCCCGAGGGCACGCCGAAGACGGGCAAGAACGCGGTCAAGCCGCGGACGGCCTCCCTCTTCCAGTCGATGAGCCTCGACACGGTGACGCTGGAGGAAGCGCTCAAGCTGATGTCGCTGCCGCGCGTCGTCGGCGTGGACGCCGAAGGCGTCGAGATCACCGCGCAGAACGGCAGGTACGGCCCGTACCTGAAGAAGGGGACGGACTCGCGCTCCCTGGAGACCGAGGACCAGCTCTTCTCGATCACGCTGGAAGCGGCGCTGGCGATCTACGCCCAGCCCAAGCAGCGCGGCCGGGCCGCGGCCAAGCCGCCGCTCAAGGAGCTGGGCACCGACCCGGTCAGCGAGAAGCCGGTGGTGGTCAAGGACGGCCGCTTCGGTCCGTACGTGACGGACGGCGAGACGAACGCGACGCTGCGGCGGGACGACGACGTCGAGACGATCACGCCGGAGCGGGGCTACGAACTGCTCGCGGAGAAGCGCGCGAAGGGCCCGGCGAAGAAGACCGCCAAGAAGGCCCCGGCCAAGAAGGCGACCGCGGCGAAGAAGACGACGACGGCCAAGAAGACGGCCGCCAAGACGACGACGGCGAAGAAGACGACGGCCAAGAAGACGACGGCGAAGAAGGCCGCCGCCGCCACACCGTCGACGGAGGAGTGACCCACCCACCACCGAAGGGCCCCGCACACCGCCGGGCCCTTCGCTGTTCCCCCACTCCCACGGGACGGCGCCGGACGCGTCGTCGTTCCCCCACCCCCACGGGCGGGACGTCATCCGACGGGGCCGGGGCGGGGCAGGAGGGTCCCCGCAGGCCGAGCGGTCCACCCCGCGCCGCTCCTCCGACCCGCCGAGGGCCAGCGAGCCGAGGAGACCCTCCTGCCCGGCCCCGCCCCGCGGTACCCGACCCGCCCCGCCCCCGCCCTGCGGAACGGACCCTGCCGCGCGGATCAGGCCCCGCCCCCCCCCCGCGGAACTGGGTCCGGGCTCACAGCCCGAGCGCGTCCACAGCCCTCCGCACCCGCCAAGCGCAGCGGATAGGCTGGGCGGATGACGCGAGCCGAGCAGCCGACGGTCGTCACGGCCCCCGAGACCTCCCCTTCCGCCCCCACCTACGACGAAGCCCTCGCCGCGGACTCCCGCGAGCGCGCGGTGCGCGCCCTGCTGCGCACCCCCAGGCTGCGCCGCCTGTGGAGCGCCCAGCTGGTGAGCGGCATCGGCGACATGCTCGCGCTGCTGGTCCTGGTGCTGCTGGCGCTCCAGGCCGCGGTCTCGCAGGGCTCGTTCGGCGGTGGTCCGCGCGGCCCCGCGCTCGCCGTCGCGGCCGTCCTCGGCGTGCGCGTCCTGGCCACGGTGCTGTGCGGCGCGGTGCTGCTCGGCCCGCTGACCAAGCTCACGGCGGCGGGCGGCAAGCTCGACCGCCGCTGGACCATGCTCGGCGCCGACGGCCTGCGCATCGCGCTGTTCGTCGTGGCCCCGCTCTGGCTCGACTGGATCCCGGAGCACGCGCTGACCGTGCTGCTCGCGACCGTCTTCGTCTCCGGCGCGGCCGAGCGCCTGTGGACGCTGGCCAAGGAGAGCGCCGCCCCGTCCCTGCTGCCCGGGCCGCCGCCGGAGGGCGCGACCGTACGCCCGCTGCCGGACCACCTCGACACCCTGCGGCGCCTGACCCTGCGCACGGCGTTCGCCGCGCTGCCGCTCGCCGCCACCGTGCTGCTCGCGGCCACCCTGGTCGGCCGCGCGATCGGCCTCGGCGTGGACTGGTTCGCGCAGAACCAGGCCGCGCTCGGCTCGTACGTCGCCGCCGGGCTCTTCGCCGCCTCCGTGTCGCTGCTGTTCCCGCTCGTGCTCCCCGAGTCGAAGACCCCGCGTCCGCGCTCCCCGCTGGAGGGGCTGCGCGCCCCGAAGGCCGGTGACCGCCCCGAGCAGGGGCGTACGGGCGCCATCCGGCTGCTCGTGCTCGCCTGCGCCGCGGTCGCCGGAGCCGTGGCCTGCGCCGTCGGCGTGGCCGCGCTGCACGCGTACGACCTGGCCGGCGGCCCCGCCACCTTCGCGCTGCTGGTGCTCGCGCTGGCCGGTGGCACCGCGGCCGGGATCCGCCTCACCCAGGCGGGCAAGATGCTGCCGGCGCTCTCGCGGCGCCGCCTGCTGGCCCTGGCGGTGGGCGTCACGGGCCTCGCGCTGCTGCTGACGGGTCTGGTCGCGGACACCGCGACCGTGCTCTTCCTGACCCTGATCGCCGGGACCGGCGCGGGCGTCGCGGCCAACACCGGGCACACCCTGCTCGACCAGGAGACCGAGGAGTTCCGCCGGGTCCGGGTCACCGAGCACCTGCACGCGGCCGTCCGGGTCGCGGTCGGCCTCGGCGCCGTCGGCGCCCCGGCGCTGGCCGCCCTGATCGGCGCGCACCGGCTGGTGGCCGGCCGGGTGGTCTTCGAGCACGGCGGTGCGGCCTTCGTCCTCATGCTGGTGGGCGCGCTGCTGCTGCCGGTGGCCGTCGTCGTGCTGATCAAGGCGGACGACCGCCGCGGCGTTCCGCTCCGCCGCGACCTGCGCGAGGCGCTGCGCGGCGGCGAGCCGGTGCAGGCCGCTTCGGGCACCGGGTTCTTCATCGCCCTGGAGGGCGGCGACGGCGCCGGGAAGTCCACCCAGGTGCAGACGCTCGCCGACTGGATACGGAGCAAGGGCCACGAGGTCGTCGTCACGCGCGAACCGGGGGCGACCCCGGTCGGCAAGCGACTGCGCTCGATCCTGCTGGACGTCTCCTCGGCCGGGCTCTCGAACCGCGCCGAGGCACTGCTGTACGCCGCCGACCGGGCGGAGCACGTGGACACGGTGGTCCGACCGGCGCTGGAGCGCGGCGCGGTCGTGATCTCCGACCGGTACATCGACTCCTCCGTCGCCTACCAGGGCGCGGGCCGCGATCTGTCGCCGACCGAGATCGCCCGGATCTCGCGCTGGGCCACCGACGGGCTGGTCCCGAACCTGACGATCCTGCTGGACGTCTCCCCGGAGACGGCCCGGGAGCGCTTCACGGAGGCGCCGGACCGGCTGGAGTCGGAGCCCCAGGAGTTCCACCAGCGGGTGCGGTCCGGGTTCCTGACGCTGGCCGCGGCCGACCCCGGTCGCTACCTGGTGGTGGACGCGGGCCAGGACCCGGAGTCGGTGGCCACCGTCGTGCGGCACCGGATGGACCGGATGCTCCCGCTGTCCGAGGCCGAGGTGGCGGCGCAGATCGAGGCGCGCCGACTGGCACAGGAGGAGGCGCGGCGGGCCGCCGAGGCGGAGGCCGCGCGCAAGGCGGAAGAGGCCCGACTGCGGGCCGAGGAAGAGGCGCGCAAGGCCCGCGAGGCGGAGGCGGCCCGGCTCGAAGCCGAGGCGGAGGCCGCCCGCAAGGCGCAGGAGGAGCGGCTGCGCGCCGAGGAGGAGGCCCGGGCCCGGGCCGAGGCCGAGCGGCTGCGCGTCGAGGCCGAGGAGAAGGCCCGCGCGCTGGAGCAGGAGCGGTTGCGGGTGCAGGCGCAGGAGGAGGCCCGGCTGCGGGCCGAGGCCGAGGAGCGCCGCCTGGAGAAGCAGCGGCGTGCCGAGGAGGCCCTGCTGAAGGCGGAGGAGGCCCGGCGGCTGGCCGAGGCCTCGGCCGCGGCCGTCGCCGCCGAAACCGCGAAGGCCGCTGCGGCCAAGGCCGCCGCGGAGGCCGCTGCCAAGGCTTCGGCCGACGCCGCCGCCAAGGCCGCGACCGAAGCCGCGGCGAAGGCTTCGGCCGAGGCCGCCGCGACCGCTGCCGCGGAGTCCGCGGCGCGGGCCGCCGAGGCGGTCACGGCGCCCGTGCCCCGCGTCGACATGGCCAAGGAGCCGCTGCCGGACCGGGCCCCGGCCGCGAAGCCGGCGGAGGGCGCCCATCCGGCGGACGCGATCACGGTGGTCACGCCGGTCGTGAAGCCGGACGACATCACCCAGACGGTCCCGGTCCCGAAGTTCTCGCCGCCGCCGGTCTCCGCGCCGCCGGTCTCCCCGAACGAGGAGACGGCCGTGCTGCCGCCGGTCCGCGCCTCCGACCCGACGGCCCGGGTGCCGCAGCGGATCTTCCGGGATTCCGCGGGCGGCCAGGGCGGCGGATCCGACCGCTCCGGCGACGACCGCGGTGGCAACGGCAACGACGTCACCCGGGAGCTGCCGGTCCTCGACGAGTCGGGGCGCCCGCGCCACCGGCCCGCCTGGGCCGAGGACGCCCCGATGGACGACGAGCCGACCCTCGCGGACGAGCTGCTCGGCCCGCGCGGGCGCCACGACGACGAGGACGGCGACGGGGGCCACGGCAACGGCGGCAACGGCGCCGGGGGCCGGCCGCGCCGCCGCTGACCGCGCCCGGCCGCGCTTGTCAGTGCGCCCCGCCACACTGGTGGGCGTGCGGGGCGACTGGACGCTCGTAAAGACCAGTAGAGACCGCAGATACCCGCAGAGAGAAAGGTGGTGGGCGGCATGCCCGTATGGGACGACCTGGTGGGCCAGGAGCGCGTGCAGGCACAGCTGGCCGCCGCCGCCCGCGACGCCGACGCGCTGGTCACGGCCGATGCCGAGGGCACCGAGTCGGCGACCGCGTCGAAGATGACGCACGCCTGGCTCTTCACGGGCCCGCCCGGCTCCGGCCGGTCCACCGCGGCCCGCGCCTTCGCCGCGGCCCTGCAGTGCACGAGCCCGGACCGGGCGCTCGGCGGCGAACCGGGCTGCGGGTTCTGCGACGGCTGCCACACCACGGTGGTCGGCACCCACTCCGACGTCGAGATCGTCCGCACTGACCTCCTGTCCATCGGCGTGAAGGACACCCGGGACCTGGTCCGCCGGGCCCAGCTCTCCCCGGCCGTGGGCCGCTGGCAGGTCATCGTCCTGGAGGACGCCGACCGGCTCACCGAGGGCGCGGGGAACGTCCTGCTGAAAGCCGTCGAGGAGCCCGCCCCGCGCACGGTGTGGCTGCTGTGCGCGCCCTCGCTGGAGGACGTGCTGCCCACCATCCGCTCCCGCTGCCGCCACCTGACGCTGCGCACCCCGTCGGTCGCCGCCGTCGCGGACGTACTGGTCCGGCGGGACGGCATCGAGCCGGCGGCCGCGGCCGCGGCCGCCCGGGCCACCCAGGGGCACATCGGCCGGGCCCGCCGACTGGCCACGGACGAGCGGGCCCGCAGCCGCCGGGCCGCCGTGCTGAAACTGCCGCTGCGGGTGGACGACGTCGGGGCGTGCCTGAAAGCCGCCCAGGAGCTGGTGGACGCCGCCGCCGAGGACGCCAAGCAGGTGGCCGAGGAGGTGGACGTCAAGGAGACCGAGGAGCTGCGCGCCGCGATGGGCGCCGCCGCGGGGACCGGCGGGCGGATGCCCCGCGGTACCGCGGGGGTGATGAAGGACCTGGAGGACCGGCAGAAGCGCCGCCGCACCAGGACCCAGCGCGACACGCTCGACCTCGCGCTCACCGACCTGATCGGCTTCTACCGGGACGTGCTGGCGCTCCAGCTCGGCTCCGGACTGGCCATCGCCAACGAGGAAGTACGTCCGGACCTCGACCGGGTCGCCCGCGCCTCGGGCCCGGAGCGGACCCTGCGCCGCATCGAGGGGATCATCGCCTGCCGGGAGGCGCTGGACCGCAACGTGTCCCCGCTCCTCGCGGTGGAGGCGATGACGATGGCCCTGCGCGCCGGCTGAGGGGCGCGGGTGCGGGTGCGCGGACGCCGGTTGACCGGCTCACCCGTACGGGCAAGGCGCGGCTGACCCCGGCGCGCCCCGCGTCACCCCGCGGACCGGGCGCGGCCTCCACCTCGTGGGCGCCGGGCAGGCCGTACGCTCCGGAGATGGACACGAGTCGCCTGCTGCGCACCACCGGAACCGTGATCGCCGCCGCCGGGCTCCTGCTCTCCGGGTGCACGTCGGGCAGCTCGGCCCCCCGGGCCGCCGCGTCGTCCTCCGGGGCGGCCTCCCCGGCCGGGACCGGGGCCAGCGCCGGGGCGAGCAAGGGCGCGAGCGTGCAGGCACCCGAGCCCACGGCGATCCCGGCGGCCCTGGCCCCGTACTACGCCCAGAAGCTGAAGTGGCGCGACTGCGGCGCGCCCGGCTTCCAGTGCTCGACCATGAAGGCCCCGCTGGACTACGCGCACCCCGGCAACGGCCAGGACATCGACATCGCCGTCTCCCGCAAGGCGGCCACCGGTCCCGGCAAGCGGCTCGGTTCGCTGCTGGTCAATCCGGGCGGCCCGGGCGGCTCCGGCATCGGGTACCTCCAGGCGTACGCGGGCATCGGCTACCCGGCGCCCGTGCGCGCCCAGTACGACATGGTGTCCTTCGACCCGCGCGGCGTGGCCCGCAGCGCCCCGGTGGACTGTCTGAGCGGCCCCCGGATGGACGCCTTCACCCAGGTGGACCAGACCCCGGACGACCCGGCCGAGCGGGCCAAGCTGGTGACGGCCTTCAAGGAGTTCGCCGCGGGCTGCGCCGAGAAGTCCGCCCGGATGCTGCCGCACGTCTCCACGGTGGAGGCGGCCCGGGACATGGACATGCTGCGCGCGGTCCTCGGGGACGAGAAGCTGACGTACGTCGGTGCCTCGTACGGGACCTTCCTCGGGGCGACGTACGCGGACCTCTTCCCGAGCCGGGTGGGCCGGCTGGTCCTGGACGGCGCGATGGACCCCGCGCGTCCGGCGCTGGAGCTGAACCGGGATCAGACGGAGGGCTTCGAGACGGCGTTCCGTTCCTTCGCCCAGGACTGCGCGAAGCAGCCCGACTGCCCGCTCGGCCAGGGCAGCCCGCAGGAGGTGGCGGCGCAGCTGAAGGAGTTCTTCCGCAAGGTCGACGCCCAGCCGGTGCCCAGCGGGGACGCGGCGCGCCCGCTGGGCGAGTCGCTCGCGACGACCGGGGTGATCGCGGCGCTGTACGACCAGGCGGCCTGGCCCCAGCTGCGCGAGGCGCTCAAGGACGCCAAGAACGGCGAGGGGCAGGGGCTGCTCGGGCTCGCGGACAGCTATTACGAGCGGGACGCCAAGGGCAAGTACGCCAATCTGATGTTCGCCAACGCCGCGGTGAACTGCCTGGACCAGCCCCCCGCCTTCACCACCCCGGAGGACGTCGACAAGGCCCTGCCGTCCTTCGAGAAGGCCTCCCCGGTCTTCGGCGCGGGCCTCGCCTGGGCCTCGCTGAACTGCGCGTACTGGCCGGTCAAGGCGACCGGCACGGCACACCGCGCGGAAGCGAAGGGCGCGGCCCCGATCGTCGTCGTCGGCACCGTCCGGGACCCGGCGACCCCGTACAAGTGGGCCCAGGCCCTCGCGGACCAGCTCGACTCCGGCGTCCTGCTCACCTACGACGGCGACGGCCACACGGCCTACGGCCGCGGCAGCGACTGCATCGACACGGCGATCAACCAGTACCTCCTGGAGGGCACCCCTCCGCAGGCCGGAAAGAAGTGCTGACCCCCCTGCCGACAGCCCCCCGCCGACCTGGTGCGGGGCACCCGGTTTAACCCTGTAGACTTGGCGCCGCTGCTGATGAGAGCCTCCCTCCAGGGAAATTCTCGTCATCCCAGCGGTGCCGCCTTAGCTCAGTTGGCCAGAGCAACGCACTCGTAATGCGTAGGTCTCGGGTTCGAATCCCGAAGGCGGCTCTGTAGAACCCCCAGGACTCACTCGCCGTGACCTGGGGGTTTTGCTGTTTTCGGGGGCGTTACGGCAGGTCGATGTCGAAGCCCTGGGGGGTCGGGGTGGTCTTGAAGCCCAGGGACTCCACGGCCGGGCGGAGTTTGCCCTGGCCGCGGTTCTTGCGGAACGTGCGGTAGGGCTCCATGCCGAACAGCTTCTGGAGGGCGCCGCCCAGTTCCAGGGAGGTCAGCTGTCGGTCGGCGGCGCGGGCCTGCTGGAGCAGGGTGAGGACGGCCTGTGTGAAGGCTTCCGGGCCGTCGGGGGCGGTGCGGGGGGCGGTGGCCCGTAGGCGGGCGGAGAGGGCCTGGATCACCGCCGGTTCGACCCGGTACGGCTGCGGGGCCGCGGGGACCGGGACGGCTGCCTCCGGTTCCGGTTCCGGTTCCGGAGCCGGTGCGGGATCGGGGGGCTGCGGGGCCGACCGGGGGGTTGGGAAGGGCGTCGGGAGGGCGACCGGCTGGAGCGGTTCCGCGTAGGCCAGGGCGTCGGGGGTCTCGCCCGGGTACGTGGGCTCCCAGGCGCGCAGGCCCTCGTAGCTGAAGCCGAGGTAGAACTCGACGGAGGCGTTGACGTCGCGGGTCTGCCAGAACTGGTTGCGCGGGGTGAAGAAGGCCGGCATCTGGCCGTTCGTGATCCGCAGGCGGCCCGACTGGGGGCTCTTGATCTCCTCGATGATCCCGCTCACGCGCTTCAGCTGTTGCGGCCGGCTCCAGAAGCCGGCGGGGCCGTAGCGCTGCCGGCCCATCTCGCTGAAGTGCACCAGGGGGTGCGGGCGCGGCCCGTGGCCCAGCCACTCGAAGCTCCACTGCCGCCGGTGCTGACGGCTCAGCCGCCTCGTCTCCTCCAGGTAGTAGCGGGTGCGGTCCTGGTCGCGGGCGTCCCCCCGGTACCAGATCAGGAAGTGCAGGATGTAGAGGTAGTAGTTCGCGTCCAGGCTGTTCCTCTCCGAGGCGAACCAGGCCAGTCGCTCCAGGGCGTTGGTCTCGGTGTACTCGGGGAGCCTGCGGTAGGACTGGAACCACAGGCGCAGGTCGGCGTCGGTGGCCCGGCCGCTGTTGACCGATCCCTCGGCCATCTCGGCTATGAGGCGCGCCTTGTCCTCGGACAGGCTCGACCAGTCCCGCCCGGCCTTGGCGTACAGGGTGCGGGCGATCGCGAGGTTCACCTCCGGGTTGTCGTTGCCGCGGCGCCGCAGTTCCTGCCACTGCTCGACCAGCCGCTCGACGTCGCCGTACAGGCCGGTGAGCCGGTTGTTGAGCTTCTGGTAGTACGTGCCCTCGGCGTTGAGGTTGCGGAGGTTGTCGAGGAGTTCCTCGGCGCGGCCGATCTGCTCGGTCACCCACATCGCGGACGGGTCGTTGCCCTCCATGAACTCGACGAGGCTGCCGACCCCGGAGGCCTTCCACAGGCGTTCCACCACGGTCGCGATGAGTTGGATGGGGGTGGACCAGGTGTAGTCGGTGTTCGTGTACTTCCCGGCGTTGGTGAACGCCTCCATCGCGCCGTCGAACAGTTCCTGGATCGCGGCGAGGAGTTGTTCAGGGGTGTGGTCCTCGCCGCCCCGGGTCAGGCTGGCCAGCTCGTTCTCGATCCAGAAGCGACGGACCAGGCCGAGGGTGTGCAGGTGCGTCGCGTCGTGGCCGTGGGACTTTTCCACGGCCTTGAGCACGAAGGACTCGGCCTGGCGGAAGTCCGCCTTCACCTTGTAGATGTCGTAGCGGCCGCGGTGGTTCCAGAAGTGCGCGTTGTCCGGGCAGCGGACGGTGAGTTGCTCGAAGACGCGGGCGCCGGCCTCGACCGGCATGCTCTCGATGAGCTCCGCGAAGTTGTCCGGCTTCTGGCCGTTCGGGGACCAGCTGGTGCGCCGGATGAACAGCTCGTTGAGGAGGCGGGCGGTGGTGCTGTTCTCGGGGCCGAGGTACTCGGTGGTCTTCTTGATGAACTCGACCGAGATCTGCGCGAGTCCGTACTGCTCGCCGTCGGCCTCGCCCGCCAGGACGTGCTGGGCGATCAGCGGGTGCAGCAGCCGCAGCGCGCCCCGCTCGGCCACCACCAGGTGGCGCAGGTCCGGGCCGAGCAGCTCGCTGAGGTCGCTGTCGCTCAGGGCGCCGGCCCGGGTGCGCTCGCGGCCCATCCAGGACTCGACCATGGTGACCGGGAGGCCGAGCTCCTGGCCGTAGCGGGTGATGAGGGCGAGGTGGCGGGCCAGTTCCTTCTGGCCGCGGCTCAGCCCGGCGAGGTGGTTGCGCACGTAGGAGGCGACCCCCTCGAACTGCTCCTCGTAGACGCACAGGCCGAAGAAGAAGGGGGAGAGCTTCTGCGCGGCCACCACGTCGGTGACGCCCTCGGCCAGGGCGTCGAGGAGCCGGTGGGCGCGGGGGGTCCGCGCGCGGTTGCGGTACTCCCTGAGGAACAGGTCGCGCTCGTCGCCCTGGAGCGGGTCGACCAGCTTGTGCTTGATCCGGGGGCGCTTGACGTTGGTGCGGTTCACCCACAGCAGGACGGCCCGGGTGTTGCGCTGGGCGAGGGAGTGGATCAGTTCGTCGCGGTCGTACTCCGGCAGGATCGCGGATTCGCAGACGACCAGGGCGGGGTGGCCGGTCTGCTGGTAGATCTCGTCGATGCGGTCGGCCGTCTTGTCCGAGAAGTGGCGCAGGAGCACGGTCGGATAGGTGCGGTGCATGTTCCACGCGACGCGGCGGGCGAGCGTGGTGCCCCCGGCGCCGGGCGAGTGGTCGAGGCGGACCATGTCGAGCTTGTGGTCCCCGAGGCGCTGTTGGACCTCCTTCATCAGGTCCGGGCAGGCGTCGCGCTGTACGTCGACCCACGCCTCCAGCTCCTGCCAGGTGGGCGGGCGGCCGCGCCAGAAGGCGTCCGTCGTCAGCTGGGGCGCGGACTGGCCGTGGGAGAGGACCTCCGAGTGCAGCACCTCCAGGTCGACCGAGAGCCGGTGCAGGTCGGCCCGCTTCAGTTCCCAGGGGCGGCCGCCCAGTCCGGGCAGCGCGGGCGCGGCCTTGCTGCCCGCCGGGGGCAGCGACTCGGCCACCACGGTGAGGAAGGCGTCGATGTCTATGCCGTCGACGGCCGGGGCCTGGGCGAGGTCGAGGCTCTCGGTGATCCCGTCGTACTTCTCGTCGATGTAGTCGATGATGTCGTCGATCTCGCGGCCGCGCCGTCCGGAGCGCAGGCACAGCACCGCCGCCGTCTGGTGCGGGGTGCCCTCGTGCGTCTCGTCGATCAGCTGGCGCACCCGCTGGAGGTAGCCGCGCCGGCGCCACTCGGCGGCGGCCGCGGCCGACGGTTCGTCGTGGGAGCTCCAGCCGTTCGCCATCAGCCAGCTCGTCGCACCGGTGGGCGGGACCGGCGTGCGGTTGCCGCCGAAGACGCTGACGTGCCGGTGCTCCTCCAGCTCGGGGACGACGACGCTGGACAGCCCGCCCTGGTCGCTCGCGGGGTCGAGGTCGATGACGGTCGCCCAGCCGCAGTGCGCGAGCGCCGCCAACTCGGGCCGCGCGGCCACCTCGTCGGCGACGAGGAACAGGTCCATCCCGCCGCCCACCCGCTGGAAGGGCTGCCAGCGGCGCAGCGCCTCCTGCGCCGTGACCGGGGTGGCGCTCGTGCTCGTGGCGATGCCGGTCGTGCCGATCCGGTCCTGCGCCGCGACGTCGACCCAGACCTTCGGGTGGTGCTCGCGCAGCAGCAGCCGGGCCGCCCAGCCCGCGCTGACCAGGGCCGCGCGGCGCAGGGACATGTCGTCGAGCGGCTTGGCGGCCCAGTTGAGACCGGCGGCGATCCGGGCGAAGAGCAGCTGCCGCTGCCAGACGTCGACGCGGTTGGACTCGGCGTCCATGAGGACGTCCCGCACCTCGGTGCGGATGCCGCGGAGCAGGTTGACGAGCCCGGCGTCATTGATGTCCAGCTCGACGGGGACCGTCAGCTTCTCGTCGTCGAGCCGGGCGAGCAGGGGCAGCACCCGGCCGCTCGTGGACCGGCCGAGGCCGAAGAGGAGCGCCGACAGTTCGAGGTAGGCGTGGTCGTACAGCAGGGGGCGGGACACTCCCCAGTTGACGTCGATCAGCCAGTACGCGAGGTCCCGGGTGGGCAGCGAGCCGCGCACCAGGACGTTGCGCAGGTGCAGGTCGCCGTGGGTCGGGCCGCGGAAGTGGTGCAGCTCGCCGTCGGCCAGGCCGACGGCGGGGTCGAGCAGGACGAGCGGGTCGGGCAGTAACTCGCCCTCGTGGCGCAGCGCCCGCCCGCTGCCGGTCCCGCGCAGCTGGGCCGTCACCTCGCGGACGCGGGCGCCGCGCTGGTCCTCCGGGAAGCCCTGCCCCAGCCAGGAGCGGATCACGGATCCCACGGTGCCCTGGTAGTCCGGTGGACCCGCGGCGGCGAGCTGTGCGGCGAGCAGGTCCCGGGAGGCGCGCGCGAGGACCTCCTGGCGGTCCTCGGCGTCGACGTGTTCGGCCGAGCGGACCCGGTCGAGGCTGGACCCGGCGATGTCGTAGAGGTCGACGCTGGTGCCCGAGTCCTGCGACGCGTGCAGCAGCCGCGGGACGTGTCCCTCGCCGAAGTGCGGAAGGCCCTCGATGAAGGCGTGGTGGGCCACGGACTGCGGGCGTCCGCTGGAGATGCCGGCCTTCAGCACGTACTGGCCGTTCAGGGAGCCGTCCGCGGGGCGGCCCGGGGTCCGGCCGATGTCGCACAGGACGACGCGGGCGTCCGTATAGCCGCCCGCGAGCGACTTCACGTACTGGACGCTGCTGGCGCGCGGCAGTTGGCTGCGCAGCAGGTCCAAGCCGGATTCCAACAGGTCGCGGCCGGGTTCACCGTCGCTCTTCGCCGAGTCGCGGTTCATCCCAGCAGGCTACCGACCGGGGCGTCGATGGTGGCCGGAAGTGCGGAGATTGGCGGCCGAATCCGCGGGGTTCTTCCGGTCGACGGCGAAGCGGTGTGGCGTGCGGGGAGCGGGATAATGGGGGTGGCACGAGGGGCGGACGAGAAGGAGTGCACATGGACCAGCGGGTAGTGGTGCGGGAGGCCGGCGACGGCGATGTCGAGGTGGCCGCCGGGCTGTTCCGGGGGTACCTCGACTTCTACCGGGTGGAGGTCGAGGACCCGGGGGCGCCGCGGGAGTTCCTCGCGGAGCGGATCCGCAAGGGCGAGTCGCTCGTGCTGCTCGCGGACGTCGACGCGGATGCCGGCGGGGCGGTGACCGTGGGGCTCGCGCAGGTGTACCGGACCTTCTCGTCGCTGGCGCTGCGCCCGGCCTGGGTGCTGAGCGACCTGTACGTCGCCCCGGACGGGCGGCGGACCGGGGCGGGCCGGGCCCTGCTGCGGGAGGTGCTGCGGCGGGCGCGGGAGGCCGGGGTGTCCGGGGTTCAGCTGGAGACGGCGTACGACAACCACGTCGCCCAGGGGCTGTACGAGGCCGAGGGCTTCGTGCGCGACGAGTTCCACATCTACGTCCACGACCTGGGCTGACCCGGAGCGGCGCGCGCCCGGGGTCCGGCCGGGACCCGATGGGGTCCCGGCCGGGCCCGAAGGGGCTCACTCCCTGACGTAGAGGCGGTGCATCACGGCCCATGCGGCGGCCGCGAGGGTCAGGCCCAGGGGCCACTGGACGAGCAGTGGCGGGGCGCTCGCGAGGAGGGCCGTCAGGCCGTAGGCACCGACCAGCGTGCCCAGCAGGGCCTGGAGGCCCTCCGGCAGGCGGCCCACCCGGACCAGCAGGTAGAGGACCACCGCGCAGGCCGGGAAGAGCCACGGGTACTCCCGCCCCGGCCCCTGGAAGAGCACCAGCTCGCGCAGGTCGGGGTACCAGTCGGCGGCGATCTCCTTGAGCGCCAGCCGGTGCGGTTCGGGCCAGCGCGAGGCGTACTGCGCCGACAGCTTCAGCGGCGCCGTCCAGCCGCTGAGGACCAGCAGCTGCCACATGAGCAGGACGAACGCCGCGCCCTGGCCGAAGGCCGAGAACGCCCCCAGACCCGCGACCGGCTGCTGCCGCACGGCCACCGGCCGGGGCCGCGGGGCGGGCGTGGGCGTCGGTGCGGGCGTGGGCCTCGGTGTCGGGGCCGGTGCCGGGGTGGGTTTCGGGGTCGGCGGCGGCGTGCCCCCGGCGGACTTCTGACGGTCCTCGTATTTCTCGCGCATCCGCCTGGTGAGATCGTCCACCATGGGTGTCCCTCCCTCCTCTTTCAGTGCCGGTGTTGCTGGCGGCGTCTGCGTTCCTGGTAGGCCCGCTTCTGGATGCGGGTGAGTTCGGCTTCGTCCTGCTTCCGGGCGGTGTACTCGCCGGGGTCGCTGCGCAGCGAGAGCTCGCCGCAGACCGGGCAGTCGGGCCGCCGCCCGGTGCGCAGCCAGATGCTCTGGAACGCGTGCTGGCCCGGTGCCTCGCCGAGCACGCGCGGGAAGAACCAGTGGTCGGGTTCCATCGCGAACAGGGCCATGGACAGGTCCTTTTGGAGCGGGGCGGTCAGGAACCCACCGACCCGGTCCGGTCCGCCGCTCGGGTGCAGCAGGGCCAGTACGACCTTCGCGGCGGCCGCGGTCAGGTGGTGGATGTCGGTGAGCAGCCCGGGTACGGCGAACAGGCGGCCGGTGCCGTAGTCCGTGCGCGGCTGGTGGCCCAGTTCGCCCAGGGACTCGCGGACCCCGCCGGTCGCGCACGACCAGCAGGGCGAACCGGGGGTGGTGAAGACGATCTCGCCGCCCGCGGCGCCGTCGTAGAGGCCGATGAAGACGGCCGGGCGGCGCAGGTAGTAGGAGAGGTGGTTGAGGCGCTGCTGCGCGTGGTTGTCGTCGGTGGCGGCGACGACGAGCTGGGCGTCGGAGATCCGCTGGTACCACTGGTGGTAGTCGAGGGCGCCGACGTCGCGCTTGATCACGGTGACCTTGAGCCGCGGGTTCACCTTGCGCAGCCGCCGGGCGGTGGCCTTGGCCTTGTTGCGGCCGATGTCGCGCACCCCGAACAACGAGCGGCCCAGGTTGGCGGGTTCGACCCGGTCGGGGTCGACCAGGGTGAGGTGGCCGACCCCGGAGCGGACCAGCACCTCGGCGAGGTAGCTGCCGACCGAGCCGACCCCGACCAGCACGACGTGGGCGTCCCTCAGCGCGGGCGAGAGCAGGCCCTGGGTCCGGGCGAAGAGACCGGCGCGCGCGGCCCGCCGCCGGCCGATCCCGACCCGGTAGACGAGCCGCCGCATCCGGCCCGGGGGCGGTGCGGAGGGGGTCAGGGGCGCGTCCGGGGAGAGCGGGGCGGGTGCGGGGGCGTCCGCGATCCGGGCGCCTTGGATCCGGGTGTCCTGGATCCGGGTGTCGGGCGTGCGCGGGCTCGGGGTGCGGGTGTCCGGCACGGGGAGCTCCCGGGTGGCGGACAGCGGCTCCGGACCGGGCCCGGACGCGGACGCGTGGCGGGCGGGCTGTCCCGCGCCGCCCTTGCCGCGGGGTCCGGGCGCGGGCGTACCGGCCCCCAGGGCCTCGCGCAGTCGGTCCTGCTCCGGGATCCGCGGGTCCCAGCCCAGCTCCCGCACGATCAGCTCGGGGTGCGGACCGTCCGCCCCCGCCTCCTCCAGCAGCAGGGGCGGGGCCACCGGGAAGTCGGCGGTGGCGAAGAGGTAGCGCCGGGCGCCGGAGCGGCCCGGGGGCAGGGGGACCCGTACCCCGGGCACCGTGCCCACCCGGGTGGTGAGCGGGAGGGAGTCGGACCAGGACAGCCCGGCGTGGCGGAGCGCGGCGGCCAGCGGCACGACCACCGGACGCATCGGCTCCAGGCGGACCCCGCGCTCGGTCCACATCGCACCGAAGAAGGAGATCCGGGCGGTGTCGGTGAACAGCTCGTGGCGCTCGCCCGGGGTGGTGAGGTCGTGGGTGACGATCGGCGCGATGTAGCGCCCGAGGTCGGGCACGGCCTCCAGGGTGCGCCCGTACTCCCGGTGGTCCTGCTGGGAGGGCCGGGGCATGCGCGCCGGGTGCGAGTGGATGATGCCCTTGAAGCGGATCGGGCCGGCCTCCTCCATCCGCCCTATCTCGTCCAGCAGCCACGCGGTGTTGCTGTACTCCACCCGGGTCACCTGGGCGCGCGCGTCGTGCACGAAGGCGGTGAGCACGTCGCGTCCGCGCAGCCCGAGCAGGGCGCCGCCCTGCTCGGGCCGGGTCCGCCCGATGTCCCGCCCCACCTGGTCGATCACATAGTCGAAGACATGTACGGGCAGCACGGCATCGGTCCCTACTGCTTGCGGTTGAACGGGAACGGGCGCCCCATGCGGACGAAGTCGACGCCGAGCGCCCAGGTCGCCGAACGGGCGTACGCCTCCTCCAGGGTGGGCTGGCCCGAGCCGGGGCGCTCGGACAGGCAGATCAGCCCGCTGTGGTAGAGGTGGAAGCCGTGCTGGTCGTGGCTGGGCAGCGACTCCAACTCCGGTTCGATCAGGCGGACCTGGTACTCGGTCCCGTCGAAGCGCGCGCACATCACGTAGCGGTGCTCGAACATCGTGCTGATCTCGTAGACCCACCCCTCGGCGCCGGGGGCGTCCTCGTAGTAGGTGTTGGCGGGCAACTTGCTCGCCACCACGCGGCGTTCGCGCTCCAGACGGCCCGCGTCGGTCCGGGCGGCGAAGGTGCTCTGCGGGACTCTGGAGAGCGGCGCGTCGTCCTGGCCGCCGGTGCCGAGGCGGACCTTGCCCTCGCGGTCGACGTACACCTCCTGCTGGGCCGCGCCCTTCTTGGACTGGCTGGCGAAGAAGCTGTCGCGGATCGCGTTCAGGTCGTACATGTCTGCCATGGTCCCCATCCCCTCCCTGGTGATTCGGTGGTGCGCCGTGCGTGATGTGGTGTGCGGCGTGCGCCGTGCCGCGCGGGTCCTCGCGCGGCACGGCCCACGGTTCAGGCCCGGGTGCGGGCTATCAGCTCGCGCAGCCGGACGGTCTGCGGGTGGTCCGGGCCGTACGCCGTCCAGTGGTCGGCGTACAGGGCCTCGAACTCGGCGGCCGCGCGCCGGGTCTCGCCGGCGGCGGCCAGCCAGTGGGCCTGGTCGTAGCGGATCTCCGAGAGCTTGGGGTCGGTGGCGGACAGGACCCCGGAGACGGCGGTGCGCAGTTCGAGCAGGTGCTGGGCGGCCGGGCGCGGATGGCCCGACTCGCCGATGTAGCGGGCGAGGTTGAGCGCGCACACGACGGCCAACTGGTCGTCGGCGCCCAGCACCTGACGGGCCCGCGCGGCCACCGGCGCGAGCAGCTCGGCGGCGGCCGCGGGGCGACCGGCCCGGGCCATGGCCTGGGCGAGGTGCAGGACGACCAGCCAGGTGCCCCGGTGGTCGGCGGGGAGGGAGGCGTGCGCGAAGTCCAGTACGTCGCGCAGCAGCCGCACCCGCTCGCCCACCGCGCCCTCCGGATCCCGCTCGGTGGCCTCCAGCACGGCGTTGCAGCGGGCCTCGACCTCCCGTGCGGGGTCGGCCGGGGGCCCGGGCGGCGGGCCGGGCGGCGGCGGGGTGGGCGGTGTGACGACGACGGTGGGATGCGGTACGACGGCCAGGCTGAGCCCGCGCAGCAGCCCGGCGACCTCGCGGGCGTCGGCGGGGCGCTCGCCGGGGTTCTTGGTGAGCAGCCGGGTGACCAGGTGGTCCACGGCGGGCGGCACCTCCGGGCGCAGGGAGCGGACGGAGGGGATCGGGGCCCGGCAGTGGAGGTTGACCAGCGTGCCGTAGTCGTCGGGGGCGGAGTAGGGCTGGCGCCCGGTGAGCATCTCGAAGAGCACGCAGCCGACGGCGTAGAGGTCGGTGGCCGGTCCGATGGGGTCCTGGAAGAAGCACTCGGGAGCCATGTACTCCGGGGTGCCGATGAGTTGGGCGTCACCGGTGACCCCGGCCGCGTACCCGAGCGCGCCGTAGGCCGTGTAGGTGCGGGCGATGCCGAAGTCCAGCAGGACCAGCGTGCCCGAGGCGCCCGGCTCGGCCGTCCGGGCCCCGCGGACCATGACGTTGGTCGGCTTGATGTCCCGGTGGACCAGGTCCCGCGCGTGCACCGGGACGAGCGCCTCGCACAGTTCGGCCGCCCAGCGCAGGGCGTGGTCCACCGCGAGCCGGCGGCCCTTGGGGAGGACGACGCGCAGGGTCTGGCCCTCGATGTACTGGGTGATCAGGTAGAGGTGCCAGAAACCGTCGATCCGGGCCTCGTCCACGTCGTGCACGCGGACGATCCGGGGGTCGTCGATGGCCGCGAGGATCTTCGCCTCGCGCAGGAAGCGGAGGGCCGGATGCGTGCCCCGATCGCCCACCCGGAGGAATTTGGCCACGACCGTTCGGTCGAGCCTTTGATCATGCGCTTTCCAGACTTCCGCCATGCCTCCTTGGAAACGCTCAAGCAGTGCGTACCGGTCCAGCACAAGGCGCCGCACGGGCGATGGGCCCGCCCCCCGAATACCCGACATGGGACAAGGGTGGCACTCACCCGGTCATCGGTTCAGCGTATTTCTGAAACATCTCTGAACCTCGTGTGGCTCTTTTGCGTCGCTACTTTGCATCGGCATAACACTCCACCACGGCTGTGGTGAAAGGAAAGCGAACCGGAGTCTCGCCGAAGGCGATCCGGCCGGCCCGGTCGCCCGCCGCGCGGATCGCCTCGGACACGGTCTCGGCCTCCTCGACCGGGCAGTGCACGATCACCTCGTCGTGCTGGAAGAAGACCAGCTCGGCGCGGAGGTGGGCGGTGGCCTGGCGCAGCGCGGCCAACATCAGCAGGGCCCAGTCGGCGGCGCTGCCCTGGACCACGAAGTTGCGCGTGAAGCGGCCGCGGGCCCGGGAGTCGGACGAGGCGTAGCCGGGGGTGAAGCCGTAGCCGCCGCCGGGGGCGGGGTCCGGGGCGCCGTCGTCGGAGTGCGCGCCCTCCTCCTGGGGCAGGCCCGCCTCCTCCTGGGCGCCGGCCCCCGCCGCGGGCGGGCAGGTGCGGCCCAGCCAGGTGCGGACCAGCCGGCCCTCCTCACCGGCGCGGGCGGCGTCGTCGACGTACGCCACGGCGCGGGGGAAGCGGCGGCGCAGTGCGGCGAGGTTCTTGAGGCCGTCGCCGGAGGTCTGCCCGTACACCGCGCCCAGGACGGCGATCTTGGCCATGTCGCGGTCGCCGGAGAAGCCCTGCCGGGAGATCGAGGTGTAGAGGTCCTCGGGGCGGCCGGCCACCTCCATCAGGCCCGGGTCGCGGGAGATCGCGGCCAGCACGCGGGGTTCCATCTGGTCGGCGTCCGCCACGACGAGCCGCCAGCCGGGGTCGGCGACGACCGCCCGGCGGATCACCTTGGGGATCTGCAGGGCGCCGCCGCCGTTGGTGACCCAGCGGCCGGTGACGGTGCCGCCGGGGACGTACTCGGGGCGGAAGCGGCCGTCGTGCACCCAGTCCTGGAGCCAGCCCCAGCCGTGGGCGGTGTAGATGCGGTACAGCTTCTTGTACTCCAGCAGCGGGGCGATGGCGGGGTGGTCGATCTCCTGGATCTCCCAGCGGCGGGTGGACTTCAGCTTGATCCCGGCGCGGGCGAAGGCCTTGATGACCTCGGCGGGCAGGTCGGGGCGGACCGGGTGGCCGAAGGCGGCGGAGATCTGCTCGGCCAGCTCGGCGAGGCGGCGCGGGGCCCCGCCGCCGCCGTAGCGCTCGCCGAGGAGGTCGGTGAGGAGCGCGCGGTGCACGTCCGCCCGCCAGGGCAGGCCCGCCCGGTTCATCTCGGCGGCGACGAGGAACCCGGCGGACTCGGCGGTGGTGAGCAGGTGCATGCGGTCGGGGTGGGCCGTGGCGCCGTGGCGGCGCATCTGGTCGGCGTAGACCGCGAGCAGGGCCTCGAGGGGGAGCGGGGCCGGGCGGGGGTCGAAGAGGGACGACTGGGTGCCGGGCTCGGCGGCGCGCTGCGGGGGGTCGGGCGGGACGGGGGCGTTCGTGAGGCGGGCCCATGCGGCGGCGGCGGAGCGGGGCTCGCCGAGGCGGCCCTCGTGGCCGAGGAGCAGCAGCTCGGCGTCCTCCACGTCGTAGCAGCGCTCCACGGTGACGCCCTCGGCGAGGAGGCGGGGGTAGACGGCCTGGGTGGAGCGCCAGATCCAGCGGGTGCCGGGTGGGGCGGAGCGGATCGCTTCCGCGGGGGTGGGGGTGGTGGTGCGGGGGGCTCGGCCGTGGTCGTGGCCGTCGGCCGGGGTGGCCTGCCAGTGGCCGTCCGGGGTTTCGGCCAACGCCCACCGGGCGGGGTGGTCGCTCATCGTTCGAGTGTTCCACCGGGGTCTGACATCCGGCTTCGGTGGCGGGGTGGTGTCGGCGGGGCGTTTCGGGCGGTGCGTTTCGGCGGGGTCGGGGGTGGTCAGGGCGGCGTCGCCGCGCCGGGGTGGGGTGTCTCCTCGGCTCGCGGGCTCGGGCCGGTCGGACACTGCGGCCAGCGGTGACCGCTCGTCCTTGCGGGGACACCCCACCCCGTCGCGACGCCGCCGCCCTGACGCGGGACCTCCGCGCGGGTCGCGGCCGGGACGGGGGCACGTGGGAGTGTCCCCGCAAGGACGAGCGGTCACCGCCGGGCGCAGTGTCCGACGGGGCCGCTGCCGCGAGCCGAGGAGACACTCGCGCGGGTCACCGGCCCGGCCGCGGCCCGCCCGCGCCGACCGTTTCCGCGCGGGGTCACCGGCCCGGCCGCGGCCCGCCCGCGCCGACCGTTTCCGCTCGGGGTCAGGCGGTGGCCGCGTAGGTCCGCAGGGCGTCTCTGGGCGGGGTGGGGAGGAGGGTGTGGAGGGGGCCCTGGTCGGGGGTGGAGAGGAAGTCCGCCGCGATGGCGGAGTAGGTGCCGATCAGCATCGGGACCTGGAAGGGGACCGAGCCGGGGCCCGAGAGGGCGGTGCGGGCCGCGGCCAGGGTGGAGGGGGCGTAGGTCGTGCCCGTCGCGGTGGCCAGGTCGGCGCCGCCGATCGAGCGGGCGCCGACCAGCTCGTAGGTCCGGCCCGCGTGCGCCCCGGGGTCGAGGGCGACCCGTACGGCCACGTCGGCCAGGTCCTCGCGGGCCACGGCGGCGACGGTGCCGGTGCCCAGCGGGGCGGTGATCCGGCCGTCGGGGCCGGGGGCGGCGAGGGCGGCCAGGAGTTCGGCGTACAGGCCGTTGCGCAGGACGGTCGCGGCGAGCGGGGAGTCGCGCAGGCGGCGTTCGGTCCAGCGGTGGGCGAGGGCGTAGGGGAGGTGGTCGCCCTGTGCCGTCAGGCTCGTGTAGACGACGTGGCGCACCCCCGCGCGTTCGGCCGCGCCGATCGCCGCCTCGTGGCGGGCGATGACCGTGTCGTCCTCGCCGTAGCCCGCCGAGATCAGCAGGAGGGTCTCGACCGAGGTGAAGTCGAGGGTGCGGGGGACGTCCAGGTCGATCTCGCGCTGGTTCGCGGTCGGCGTCCGGGTGCCGATCAGGGTCCGGGGGTGGTGCGCCAGCTTCTGCGCGATGAGGGAACCCAGGGCGCCCGAGGCGCCGGTGATTAACAGCATGGACTGGTCAACGAAGGGACGGGTCCGGGGGCACTCGGGAGGGGCGTGCCAAGCTGTTGGTGTGAAACATGTTGTCGACCGTGCCTTCGCCGCCGCCCTCTACGCCCAGGACGACACCGGGCTCGACACCGGCGCGTCGGTGCTGGCCGCCGCCGCGTGGGGCGAGGTGGGACAGGAACTGCTGGCGCGCGGCGAGGCGTTCGTGCGCCAGGCCTGGGAGCGCGGCTGGCAGCCCGCCGACGTGGTGCGGCTGGTGCGCCGGGACCTGGACGAGCGGCACGTGCGGCTCGTCGGGGACCTGATCGCCGGGGAGGCGCGGCGCTACGCCCGGCTGCCCGCGCGGTGGGGCGCCGCCGAGGCGTGGTGGGGAGCGGACTCCGGGTACGCGGAGCGGGTGGTCGCGCGGGAGAAGTGCGACCGGTTCTCGCTCGCCACCGCGGTGCTGGAAGTGCTGCGGGTGCTGGTGCGGCTGCCCTCGATCGAGCCGGTGGGGCCGCTGCCGGGGGATCCGGCCGGGGAGCTGGAGGCGCACGGGCACATAGAGCCGCGGATGCTCGGGCGGATCCGGGCGCTGTTGGCGAAGGCCGAGGCCACGACCTTCCCCGAGGAGGCGGAGGCGCTGAGCGCGAAGGCGCAGGAGCTGATGGCCCGGCACACCGTCGACGAGGCGTTGCTGGCCGTGCGCGGTGGCGGGTCCGGGCAGCTGCCGGGGGCCTGCCGGATCGGTGTGGAGCCGCCGTACGAGGAGGCCAAGGCGGTGCTGTTGGACGCGGTCGCGCGGGCCAACCGGTGCCAGGCCGTGTGGAACGCGTCCTTCGAGTTCTCCACGGTGGTGGGGTTCGAGGGCGATCTGGAGTCGGTGGAGCTCCTCTACACCTCGCTGCTCGTGCAGGGGACGGCGGCGATGACGCGCGCCGAGGCCGGCCAGCGGGCCGGTGGGCGCAAGCGCACCAAGACCTTCCGGCAGTCGTTCCTGCTGGCCTACGCGAGCCGGTTGGGCCAGCGGCTCGCGGAGACCGCCGAGCACACGGCCTCCGAGGCGCCCGACAACCTGCCCGCGCTGGTGGCCCGTGACGTGGCCGTCAGCTCCCGGGCCGAGGAGATGTTCCCGAAGACGACCACGACCCGGCTGCGCGGGGCCACCGACCTCGCCGGGTGGACCGACGGCACCGAGGCGGCCGACCGCGCCCACGTGGGGAACGCGGGGCGACCGGACCGGCAGGCGCTGCGGAAGTAGCGGGACCCGCCGGTCCGCCCCCGTGGTCAGCGCGGGGTGACCTCGGTCGAGGGGGTCTGGTCCTCGGCCCGCATGGCCTTGGCCTCGCTCTTGAGGATGCGGGCGGACTTGCCCAGCGAGCGGGCCATGTCGGGGAGCTTCTTCGAACCGAACACGAGGAGACAGACGACCAGGAGGACGACGAGGTGCCAGGGTTCCATGGCGTTCCTGAGCATGCGCGTACCCATCTTTCGGACGTGCGGTGACCGGTGTTGGACGGCCTTGGACCGCCTCATGGAAGCGCCACCGATCGGGTCCGTACAAATCTGAAGAAGTCCTGAAAGAAGCTACGCTCGCGGCATGAGCTGGCTCAGGGCCCTGAAGGACACCGCGCGAGCGGGACTGACGGTCGAGCGGACCCGGCTGGAGCCCCTCATCGCGGTCCGCGCGGGCGTCGGGCTGGCCCTCGTCGTCGGGCTGAGCCTGGCCTTCCTGGGGGCCGGTTCGGCCGCGAGTTCCGCCTTCGGCGCCTTCATGGCCGCCATCGCCTCCTTCCAGCGCAGCTGGCGCCCGCGGCCGGTGCTCGCGCTCGCCTCCGGGCTCACCCTCGCCGTCAGCACCTTCGTCGGCTACCTCGTCGGTTCCTCCCACACCCTGGCCTTCCTCCCCCTGTTGGCGGTGTGGACCTTCGCCTCCGGGATGCTCTGGGCGGCCGGTCCGACCGCCGGGGTGATCGCCTCCGGGAACGTGGCGATCATGCTGGTGACGGTCACCCTGCCCACCTCCGTGGCCCAGGCCGCCGGACACGCCGCGCTGATCGCCGCGGGCGGGGTGGTGCAGGCGCTGCTGATCGTGCTGTTCCCGGTGCGCCGCTGGGGGGCCCAGCGCGACGCGCTGGCGGACGCGCTCGCCGCCGAGGGCGACTACGCGCGGCGGCTGCGCCAGGACCCGGCCGCGCCCTTCGACCCCGCGCCGCTGATGACGGCCCGGGCCGCCGCCATCGTCACCCGGCGCCAGGCCCGCAGCCGCCCCGCCGAACTGCACGGGGCGCGGGGGCTCGCGGAGCGGATCCGGCCCGTGCTGGCCTCGCTCGCCGACCCGGCGGTGGGGGCTCCGGCCGAGGGGCCCGCCCGGGACCGGGTGCGGGAGCTGCTGGCCGCCGCCGGGTCCGTACTGGACGCCGCCGCGCGCGCCATCCGGCAGGGGGAGCCCGTCCGGCTGCCCGCGCCCGACCTGGCCGTCCTCAACTCGCCGGACACGCCCGATCTGCTCGACGGGGCGGCGCTGCGGGCCGCGCGCCGGCTCGCGGCCCTGCTGGCGGACGTGCTGGAGACCGCCGAGCCGGGGTCCGGGCGGACGGCGGACCCCGCGGAATCGATGCTGCGCCCCACCCTGCCGGGGCTGGTCCCGCTGGTGGCCAAGGCGGTACGGGCGGAGCTGCGGCCGGGATCGCCGATCCTGCGCCATGCGCTGCGCGTCGCCGCGGTCGCCTCGGCGGGCTACCTGATCGGGCACGCGCTGCCCTTCGGGCACGCCTACTGGGCGCCGATGGCCGCTGTCATGGTGATGCGGCCCGACTTCAGCCAGACCTACTCGCGCGCCGTCGCCCGCTTCGGCGGGACCCTCGTGGGGGTCGCGGTCGCCACCGGCATCGTCCAGCTCGCCCATCCCGGCATGTACCTCTCCGGGCTGCTGGCGGTGGTCAGCGCCTGCCTGATGTACGTCCTGATGCGCACGGGGTACGCCGTCTCCCAGGTGTTCGTGTCGGCGTACGTCGTCTTCCTGCTCGGCATGGGCGGGGTGCGCTGGGACCAGACGGTCCCCGACCGGGTCGCCCTGACGCTCGTCGGCGGGCTGCTCGCGATGGTGGCCTACGCGCTCTACCCGGCGTGGGAGACCCCGCGGCTGCGCACCCGGCTCGCCGACTGGGTCGCGGCCAGCGGGCGGTACGCGGCGGCCGTGCTCGGGCAGTACGCCGACCCGGCCGGCGCCCGGCGGGCGGACGTGCGCGAGGCGGTGCTGGCCTCCCGGGACGCCCGGATCGCCTGGCAGGAGGCCCTCTCGCGGGCCGCCGGGGAGCCGGTGCGGCACCGGGGGATCTCCCGCTCGGCCGCCGACGACGCGGCCGAGGCGCTGGCGGCGTTGGGGCGGCGCGCGATGCTCCTGGAGGCGCACCTGCCCGACCGCGACCGGGAGCCGGTACCGGGTGCGGCGGCGCTCGCGCGGGCCCTGCGGACGGCGACCGAGGAGGGCGCCCGGGCGGTGCGGGAGCGGCGGGTCCCGGAGTGGGAGGCGGTCCGGGGCGTGCTGGACGGGCCGGACGGACCGCCGCCCGGGGTGCTGCGCAACGCCGCCGAGCTGCTGTGGGAGTCGTTGGAGGAGGTCTCGGCGGCGCTCGGGGCGAAACCGGCCGTCCGGCTGTGATCAAAGGACCACGCCGCGTGCACGTGCATCTGCCCATGCAGCTGTTTCTGAACACAGCTATGATCCGGTGCAGTTGACATCTGCACTATCGGGGGCTTCCTGTGGACCACGCGTACAACGGGATGGCGGCCGCGGCACTCGTCGGGGTGATGTGGCAGAAGAGCAGGCACAGCAACTCGCAGGGGTCTTGCGTGGAGTTCGCCAAGCTGCCGGGAGGCAACGTGGCGGTACGGAACTCACGTCACCCGGACGGACCGGCGCTGGTCTACACGCCGGCCGAGATAGAGGCGCTGTTGCTGGGCGTCAAGGACGGGGAATTCGACCACCTCATCGCCTGACGGCGCGGGCCGCGGGCGGCAGGCACAGGGCGGCTGATCGAGCCATGCACGTGCACTGGCCGGGAACGATCGCAGTGATCGTTCCCGGTCAGTGTCGTGTGGAACGGCCGGTCCGCGACGGGTGCGCGCCCACCGGTGGGGTGGGCGCCGCGCCCCTGTCGCCGCGTCAGTCCTGGAGCATGAACAGGGCCCAGACCACCTTGCCGGTGAGCCGTCCCGCGAGCGGGTGCCAGCCCCAGCTGTCGCTGTAGGAGTCCACGAGGAACAGCCCGCGCCCCGACTCGGCGTCGAAGTTCTCCTCCGTCCGCTCCGGTGAGAAGCAGCCCCCGGGCCGGTCCTCGCTCGGGTCGCGCACGGCGCACACCAGCCGGGTGCTCCACCGCATCAAGTGCAGGCGGACCGGCGGGTCCTGCTCCCCGCGCGACCCCGTACAGCCGTGGGAATCCTCGGGAAGCGCGTGCCGCAGCGCGTTGGTGACGAGTTCGGAGACGACCAGGGAGACGTCGTCGAAGCGGCTGTCCAGTCCCCACCCCGACAGTGTCGAGCGGGTGAACGAACGGGCGCCGCGCACCGCCTCGTAGCGGGCGGGCAGAGCGCAGGAGGCGGACCCCGAGACAGCCGTGGGGTCGACCGGGGGAAGCCCCTGCCGTAACGGCTCTAGCACGGTCGATCCATTCGTCCCCATGCGAGGCACTCCCGGGATTCGCGGCCGGGCGGTGGCCCTGACCAGAAAGAACTGCGGGGTGGGTCTCGCGCCGGCGCGAAGAGCACGCAGGTGCGCGGGGACCATGCTTCCGAATGCGGATGTCAGATGCAAGGGCAGATGCACGTGCACGCGCCGGACCTGTCCGGTCCCGTCATGGTTCTTGCTCATTTCTTCCTACGCATACTTACGGACTTCTTTTCCGGGACGCAGGATTCCGTTACAGAACGAGTACGGGCCGATGCGTTTTGGTGGCAGACTGCGGCCCCTGGGGTACGGGGGCCCCGCGCACGCCAAGGCGAAGGGGAGGGCAGGACTAGTGACCGCAGAAGCAAGCGGTTCTGTGGTGCGCCGTATTCTCCTGGGCTCGCAGCTCAGGCGGCTCCGTGAATCCCGTGGGATCACCCGTGAGGCGGCCGGCTACTCGATCCGCGCGTCCGAGTCGAAGATCAGCCGCTTGGAGTTGGGAAGGGTGAGCTTCAAGGCGAGAGACGTAGAGGACCTCCTCACGCTCTACGGAGTCATGGACGGCACCGAGCGCGAGTCGCTCCTCGGGCTCGTCCGCGAGGCCAACGCGGCCGGCTGGTGGCACAGTTACGGCGACGTCCTGCCCGGGTGGTTCCAGACCTACATCGGCCTGGAGGGTGCCGCTTCCCTCATCCGCATCTACGAGGTCCAGTTCGTCCACGGCCTGCTCCAGACCGAGGCGTACGCCCACGCCGTCGTCAGTCGTGGCATGCCCACGGCCACCGCCGCCGAGATCGACCGACGGGTCGCGCTGCGCCTGGAGCGGCAGAAGGTCCTGGTCTCCGAGAACGCCCCCGTCTTCCACGCCGTCCTCGACGAGGCCGCCCTGCGTCGCCCGTACGGCGACCGGGACGTGATGCGCGGTCAGCTGGAGCACCTCATCGAGATCTCCCAGCGCCCGAACGTGCAGCTCCAGGTCATGCCCTTCTCCTTCGGCGGGCACGCGGGCGAGAGCGGCGCGTTCACGCTGCTGCGCTTCCCCGAGTCCGATCTGCAGGACATCGTCTATCTGGAACAGCTCACCAGCGCCCTCTACCTGGACAAGGAAGAGGAAGTGGGTCAGTACAGCCGGGCCATGGAACGGCTCCAGGGCGACTGCCCGGACCCGCGCCAGACCCGGGATCTTCTCCGGGGCCTGCTCCAACTGTCTTGATTCGCACGTACTATGACGACTGATCAGTCTCCGGTGCAGCGCAAGGGTGCGCGCTCGCAGTAAGGGATGGCATGTCCATATTCAGCGACTTGGCCCATCAGTACATCGACGGCGAGTGGCTGGCCGGTATGGGCTCGTGGGACATCATCGACGTGAACCCCTACAACGGGGAGAAGCTCGCGGCCATCACCGTGGCCACCGTCGAACAGGTCGACCGCGCCTACCGGGCGGCCGAGCGCGCGCAGGCCGAATGGGCCGCGACCAGCCCTTACTCCAGACGCGCCGTGCTGGAACGCGCCCTGCGGATCACCGAGGAGCGCGAGCCGGAGATCGTCGAGGCGATGATCGACGAGCTGGGCGGGACCCGGCCCAAGGCCGAGTACGAGGTCCACCTGGCCAAGGAGTTCATCCGGGAGGCCATCCAGCTCTCCGTCCGCCCCGAGGGCCGCATCCTGCCCTCGCCGGTGGCGGGCAAGGAGAACAGGGTCCAGCGGCTGCCCGTCGGCGTGATAGCCGTCATCAGCCCCTTCAACTTCCCCTTCCTGGTCACCATGAAGTCGGTCGCGCCCGCGCTGGCGCTCGGCAACGCCGTGGTGATCAAGCCGAACCAGAACGCGCCGGTCGTCGGCGGCGGTGTGATCGCGAAGATCTTCGAGGAGGCGGGGCTCCCCGCCGGGCTGCTGAACGTCCTCGTCACCGACATCGCCGAAATAGGGGACGCGATCCTCACCCACCCGGTGCCCAAGGTGATCTCCTTCGCGGGCTCCGACCGGGTCGGCCGGCACGTCGGCGCCGTCGCCGCCCGCCACTTCAAGCGGACCGTCCTGGAGCTGAGCGGCAACAGCGCGCTGGTCGTCCTCGACGACGCCGACCTCGACTACGCGGTGGACGCGGCCGTCTTCAGCCGCTTCGTCTACCAGGGCCAGGTCTGCATGGCCGCGAACCGGATCCTCGTGGACCGCTCGGTCGCCCCCGAGTTCACCGAGAAGTTCGTCGCGAAGGTGCGCTCCCTGAACACGGGCGACCCGCACGACCCCGAGACCCACATCGGTCCCCTGATCAACTCCTTCCAGGCGGACGCGCTCACCGCGCTCGTGGACCGGGCCGTCGCTTCGGGGGCGCGGGCACTGGTGCGCGGTTCTACGCGCGGCAACCTGGTCGAACCGACCGTGCTGGCGGACCTGCCCGAGGACTCCCCGCTCCTGGGCCAGGAGATCTTCGGTCCGGTGGCCCTGCTGGTCGTCTTCGACGGCGAGGAGGAGGGCGTACGGCTGGCCAACGCGACCCCGTACGGCCTCAGCGGCGCCGTCCACACGCGGGACGTCGAGCGCGGCGTGCGCTTCGCCCAGCGGATCGAGACGGGCATGATCCACGTGAACGACTCCACCATCGGGGACGAGCCGCTGGCCGCCTTCGGCGGCGAGAAGGCCTCGGGTCTGGGTCGGCTGAACGGTGAGGCGACGGTGGAGGCCTTCACCACGCAGAAGTGGATCTCGGTCCAACACGGGCGGACCCACTTCCCCTTCTAGGACAGCAACTGACCTAGTTGGTCCCTAGATTGTTCCTTGTCGAAGAGCCCCACAGACAAGAGGCGGTCGTTCAGCATGGTCACCCACGTTCCCGCGGAAGCACACGGCGACGAGCGCAGCGCGCTCCTGTCCTTCATCGAGGCCCAGCGCGGCGGGCTGCGGCGATCGGTCCTCGGCCTCACGGACGAGCAGGCCGCGAGCCGCCCCAGCGCGAGCGAGCTGTCCCTGTCCGGGCTGCTCAAGCACGTGTCCGAGACCGAGCTGGGCTGGCTGCGGATGGCCCAGCAGCAGCCGAACGAGAAGCAGCGCGACGAGACGACCTGGGCGGACAGCTTCCGACTCGTCGGCGACGAATCGGTGGCCGCGGTCCTGGAGTTCTGGGACGGGGTGGTGGTCGAGCTGGAGAAGTTCGTCCGCGACGTGCCGAGCCTGGACGACACCTTCCCGCTGCCGGACCAGCCCTGGTTCCCCAAGGAGGGCCGGGTCTCGATGCGCTGGCTGCTCCTGCACCTGATCGAGGAGCACGCCCGGCACGCGGGGCACGCCGACGTCATCCGCGAGTCCCTCGACGGCAAGACAGCCTTCGAGCTGGTGGCCCAGGCCCGGACCGAAGCCCAGGCCTAGGCGGTTCCCTCCAGATCGCGCCGGGCCTCGCCCTGCCTCCGGGGGCGGCGGCCCGGGCGTACGGGCGCTACGCCGCCAGGTCGTGGGTCAGGCGGGCCGTGACGCGGCGGTGCAGGGCCAGGGTGGTCGCCGCCGTGAGCAGCCCGGCCGTGAGGGCGAGCAGCCACAGGGCGGCCGGTCCGGCGCCCTCGTAGAGGGTGACGCCCAGGGTGAGCGCGGCGAAGCGGGCCACGCCCCAGGTCCAGCCGAAGGCGCCCTGGTAGCGGCCGCGGGCGTCCGCCGGGGCGAGGTTGGCGACGACGGAGGCCGCGATGCCGGCCACGACCACCTCGCCCAGCGACCAGACGGCCACCGACACCGTGTAGCCGACGATGCCGTCGGCGAGCCCGGTCAGCGCCACGCCCACGGCGATCAGCGCGCTGCCCGCCGCCTGCACGGGCAGCTGGGGCAGCCGGGAGAGCAGGCCGGAGGCGAAGGGCTGCAGCGCGACCACCAGGATCGCGTTGACGGCCGCGGTGGCCCCGTAGGCGGCGGGGGAGAGCCCGCTGTCGCGCATGGCCAGCGGCAGCGCCACCTCGGTCAGCGAGTACACGAAGAGCTGCACCCCGAAGAGCGGGAGCAGGGCGAGCAGCAGCCGGTCGCGCAGCACCACCCCGTAGCCGAGCCCGGCCCCGGCCTCCGCGGCCTTGGGGGCGCGCAGCGGCTCGCGCAGCCGGGTCGCCACCACCGCGGCGTAGACCAGCAGGGTCCCGGCGTCGACCGCGAAGAGCAGCCAGTAGCCGTGGGCGGCGAGGAACCCGCCCAGCACCCCGGCGACCGCGGTGCCGATGTTGACCCCCCAGCCGAAGAGGGCGTAGGCGCGCTGTCGGCGCTCCGGGTCCACGGTGTCGGCCATCAGCGCGTAGGCGGCGGGGCTGACGGTCGCCGAGGCGGCGCTCAGCAGCAGGGCCGCCGCGGCCATCGTCAGGGCGCCCGGGGCCAGGAACAGCGCCCCCTGCGCGGCCGCGGCGCCGAGCAGCCCGGTCAGCATGGTGGGCCGGCGGCCGATCCGGTCGGCGAGGAAGCCGCCGAGGACCGGACCGAGCAGGTTGCCGGCGCCGAGCGCGCCGAGGACGTAGGCGGCTTCGGACCCCGTCACCCCGCGGTCGGCCAGCAGGAACACGAGGAAGGGCGTGACCAGGTGACCGAGCCGGTTGACGATCGTTCCGGCGAAGACGGTCCAGACGGTGGGCGGGAGTCCGCGGAAGGTGGAGGGCATGCGAGGAGCGTGCGCCCCTGCCCCCGCCCGCCGTATTGATTAAGCTCAGGCCGAATCCACCGGGCGCGTGGCCCGGTGGTCCCGGACGGCCGGGGACGGCCGCGGATACGGAGGCGGGGCTGTGGAGTCGGAGCTGAGCTTCTCGACGGCGGACCTGGCGCAGACCCGCTTCGCGGTCTCCCCGATGTGGGAGGTCGTCACCAGCTTCCGGCTGCTGGCCGGTGCGGCCGATCCGGTGCCGCACCGCCGCTGGGCCGAGCAGGTGCGCCCCCGGCTGGAGTGCGCGGGCCTGGACCGCGGTTGGCTGGCCGAGCTGGTCCCGGCCCGCGGCTACCTCGCGGACTTCCTCAACCCGACCCCGGCCGGTCCCTTCCCGGAGCTGGCCGCGGAGCTGACGATGATCCGGGACACCGCCCCCGAGCGGGTACGGGCGGACCTCGCCCGGCTGCGGGCCGAGCGCCCCGGGCCCGCGGGCGCGGGGGCGGCCCGGCTGCGGCTGCTGGAGGAGGCGCCCGGGGCCGCGCTGGAGAAGGTCGCGGCCGAGATCGAGACCTACTGGGAGCTGGCGATCGCGCCCTACTGGGCCAGGATCCGGCAGCTGCTGGAGGCCGACGTCTTCCACCGGGCGCGCCAGGTGGCCGAGTACGGCTCCGCGTACGTGCTGAACGAGCTGCACGAGTCGGTCACGTGGGACGAGGGCACGCTGCGCCTGGTGCGCAGGCACTGCTCGGTGACCCGGGACCACGCGGGCGCGGGGATGCTGCTGGTGCCCTCGGCCTTCGCCTGGCCGCGGGTGCTGACCCGCTCGGTGGTGCCGGAGCCGCCCCAACTGGCCTACCCGGCGCGCGGGATCGGCACGCTGTGGGAGCCCCGCACCCCGGGGGCCGCCGGGGAGGCCGTCGCCGCGGTGCTGGGCCGCTCCCGGGCGCTGCTGCTCGCCGAGCTGGACACCCCGGCCTCCACGACCGACCTGGCCGCCCGGTGCGCGCTGTCCGCGCCCGCGGTCTCGCAGCACCTGACCGCGCTGCGGGGGGCCGGGCTGGTCACCGCGCACCGGGCCGGTCGTTCGGTGCTGTACGCCCGTACCGCGGTCGCGGACGCGCTGCTCGCACCGGCCTAGAGCGCCCCCGGGCCCGGACGGGCCACCGCGCTCGCGCGGGCGGGGGTGCGCGGTCAGGCTGGACGCGTGCCGACGAACGATCACGATTACCGCGACCTGAACCTGCGTGCCGTCTACGTCAACTGCACGCTCAAACGCTCGCCCGAGCCCAGCAACACCGACGGGCTGATCGACAGGAGCCGGGCCGTGCTGGAGGCGAACGGCGTCACCACCGAGCTGATCCGCGCGGTCGACCGGGACATCGCCACCGGGGTCTGGCCCGACATGACCGAGCACGGCTGGGAGAGCGACGACTGGCCGGTCCTCTACTCGCAGATCATGGCGGCGGACATCCTCGTCCTGGCGGGCCCGATCTGGCTCGGCGACAACAGCTCCGTGATGAAGCGGGTCATCGAGCGGCTCTACGCCTGCTCCTCGGTCCTGAACGAGGAGGGCCAGTACGCCTACTACGGGCGGGTCGGCGGCTGCCTGATCACCGGCAACGAGGACGGGGTCAAGCACTGCGCGATGAACGTGCTCTACAGCCTCCAGCACCTGGGCTACACGGTGCCGCCGCAGGCGGACGCGGGCTGGATCGGCGAGGCCGGTCCCGGGCCCTCCTACATGGACCCCGGTTCCGGCGGCCCCGAGAACGACTTCACCAACCGCAACACCGCCTTCATGTCCTGGAACCTGATGCACCTGGCCGCCCTGCTCCGGCGCTCGGGCGGGATCCCGGCGCACGGCAACCAGCGCTCGCAGTGGGACGCGGGCTGCCGCTTCGACTTCCCCAACCCCGAGCACCGCTGAAGCCCTCCGCCGGCCGCCCGCGCTCCGCGCTTGCACCTCACGCGACGTGAGGCAGCACTGTGGGTGCGTACCCGAGAAGAGGAGGGGCGGAGGCCATGGGCTATTCCGTGGGACAGGTCGCCGGTTTCGCGAAGGTCACGGTGCGGACGCTGCACCACTACGACGAGATCGGGCTGCTCTCCCCGAGCGGCCGCAGCGGCGCGGGGCACCGGCGCTACGGCGACGGTGACCTCGACCGGTTGCAGCGGATCCTGTTCTACCGGGAGCTCGGCTTTCCGCTCGACGAGGTGGCGGCGCTGCTGGACGACCCGCGGACCGATCCCCAGGAGCACCTGCGCAGGCAGCACGCGCTCCTGTCGGACCGGATCGGGACGCTCCAGCGGATGGCGGCGGCCGTGGAGCGCGCGATGGAGGCACGCACGATGAGCATCGATTTGACCCCCGAGGAGAAGTTCGAGGTCTTCGGGGACCACGATCCCGACCGGTACGCCGCGGAGGCCGAGCGCCGCTGGGGCACCACCGACGCCTACGCCGAGTCGCGGCGCAGGGCCGCGTCGGCGACGAAGGAGGACTGGCAGCGGATCATGGGCGAGTCCGACGACATCAACCGGCGGCTGGCCGCGCTGATGGAGACGGGCGCGTCCGCGGAGTCGGCCGCCGCCATGGACCTGGCCGAGGAGCACCGCGCCTGGATCGACGGGAACTCCTACCCCTGCTCGTACGAGATGCACACCGCGCTGGGCGAGATGTACGTCGCGGACGAGCGGTTCACGGCGTACTACGACAAGGTCCGCCCGGGCCTGGCGGTCTACCTGCGCGACGCGATCACGGCCAACGCGGTGCGCCGGGCGTAGGGCGGCCGCCCCGGGGCGCGAGCGCGCCCGTGAGCCCCCGCCGGGGTCTGGAACCCGGTGGGGGCCGTGTGCGTTCATACTTGAAACCACCGCCATGTGTTCCCACCCGGCGCAGGTCCTGCCCGCATCCCCCCGATCCAGGAGACTCCGGAACTCGTGAACATGCTCGCACTCGGCCCTGAGTGGATCTCTCCGGAGTACCTGATCGGGCAATTCGGCCTGATCGGCATCTTGGTCATCGTCTTCGCGGAATCGGGTCTCTTCGCGTTCCTGCCGGGCGATTCGCTGCTCTTCACGGCCGGTCTGTTCGTCGCGGCCGGCACGATCGAGCAGCCGCTGTGGCTGGTCTGCACGCTGATCGTGGCCGCCGCGATCCTCGGTGACCAGGTCGGTTACATGATCGGCAAGGTCTTCGGGCCGAAGCTCTTCAACAAGCCCAATTCGCGGCTCTTCAAGCGCGAGAACCTCGACTCGGCGCAGGACTTCATGGTCAAGCACGGGCCCAAGGCCATCGTGCTCGCCCGTTTCGTGCCGATCATCCGCACCTTCGCGCCGATGGTCGCGGGCGCGACCGCGATGAAGTACCGCACCTTCCTGATGTTCAACGTCATCGGTGGCGTGCTGTGGGGCGCGGGCGTCACGATCCTGGGCTACCAGCTCGGCCAGTTCGAGTTCATCAAGAACAACGTCGAGCCGATCTTCATCGGCATCGTCCTGATCTCCGTCATCCCGGTGATCTTCGAGGTCATGAAGTCCCGCAAGGAGAAGAAGGCGAACCCCGCCCCCGCCGAGCCCGCCGCCGGCGGCCAGGACGGCTTCCCGCCCGCACCGGGCCAGCGCGGGCGGCACGCCAAGCGCTGAACCGCCCGCCGCGCACGCGCCGACGCCCCGGGAGCACCTCGTGCCCCGGGGCGTCGGCGTACCCGGGGCACGCGGTGCCCCGGGGCCGGGCGGGTCAGAATCCGCGGGTCCGCTTGGCCGCGCGGCGCTTGGCGGCGCTCGCGGAGCCCGGGATGCGCATGAAGAGCCGCGAGGCCTCCGAGCCCAGGTTGACCCCGATGGCGATGGCGAAGGCGATCGCGGCGGCGTTGGTCAGCGAGGCGAAGCCCATGCTGAGCCGGTTCTCGGCGATCAGGAGCAGCCCGTAGTACGTCGCCGAGCCCGGCAGCAGCGGCCCGATGGCCGCGGTCACGAAGGGCAGGGCGGAGGCGAAGCGGTAGCGGGAGAAGAGCTGCCCGAACAGGCCCACCAGACCGGCCGCGATCGCGGTGGAGGGTACGGGGGCCAGGTCGCCCGCGTAGTGCAGGGCGCCGTAGGTCACCCAGGCGACCCCGCCGTTCAGGGTCACGATCAGCACGGTGGAGCGTTCCTGCTGGAGCAGGATCGCGAAGGTGAAGACCAGCACCATCGAAGCGATGGTCTGGATGATCGGCCGCTGGGTGATCTGGAGGGCCTCCTCCGGATTGGGCTTGGCGCCCCACTGGAGGCCGACGTAGATCACCACCAGGACGCCCATGATGATCCCGATGAAGAGGTACATGACCTCCAGCAGGCGGGCCGAGGCGGTGATGTAGTAGCCGGTCAGGCCGTCCTGCACGGCCGCGACCAGGGCCCGCCCGGGCAGCAGCGCGAAGAGCCCGCCGGTGATGACCGCGGAGGCGCGCACGTCGATCTCGGCCAGCTTGAGGGCCACCCCGAGCGCGGCGGGCGGCATTCCGGCCACCACGAACTGGTAGAACTCCGGCAGCCCGCGCCCGGCGCACAGCCAGGCCAGCCGGTCGCCGAGCACGGCTCCGATCGCGGCCGCGAAGAAGACCACGACGCCACCGCCGACGAGCGTGGAGGCGGCCCCGGCGAGCAGTCCGGCGGCCAGGGTGAGCACCCAGCCCGGGTACGGGTGGCGGTTGCGCCGGATCTCGGCGAGGCGCCGGTAGGCCTCCTCCAGGGAGACCTCGACCTCGTGCGCGCTGATGTCGTCGACGAGCCGGAAGACGGCCGCCAGCCGGGTGTAGTCGGTGCCCCGGCGGCGCACGGTCCGGCTCGCCGAGACGGGATCGTCCACCAGCGAGGGCTGGTGGGTGATCGAGAGCATGGTGAAGGTGACGGTGGGCTCGCAGCGGTCGAGCCCGTAGGCGCGGGCCACGGCGAACATCGCGGCCTCGACGTCCTCGGCCCCCTCGCCGCCCGCGAGCAGCAGCTCGCCGATGCGCAGGGTGAGGTCGAGCACGCGGCCGACGGCGGGCCCGGAGTCCTCGCTCACGCGCTGCACGGCCTCGGGGACCGGGCGGTCGCCCACGGGCATGCGCAGCATGGTGCGCATCCGGTCCTGCCAGGGGGACTCCTTCATCCGGGAGACCGGGTACCCCTGGCCGGGGGTGTAGGCGGGCGGGGAGTGGCGGCCGCTGTAGGTGGCGGGCAGGGCGAAGGCGGAGCCCTCGGGTTCGACCGGCACGGCGGCGGTGCCCGCGGGGGCGGCGAACTCGGAGGTGGGCTGTTCGTCCTCGAAGACCGCCGCGTCGGCCACTCCGGCAGGCTGGCTGAAGGCGCTGCGCGCCTCGTCCGAGGCGGGCTTGCGCCGGTCGCGGTCCTCTGAATCGGCCTCTGCCGCCACGCGCGCTCCTGTGTCCCTGGGCCGGATCCCCAACCGGTGATCCAATTATGCGGAATCGTTTCGTCCGTGGCGGCCCGGGATACGCCGACGGGCGGAGATCAGCGGGGATCCACTCAGTGGTGGCCGCCCTGCGCCTCCAGGCGCTTGTACGAGGCCTCGATCTCGGCCTCGGCCTCGGTGCGGCCGACCCAGTTCGCGCCCTCGACGGACTTGCCGGGCTCCAGGTCCTTGTAGACCTCGAAGAAGTGCTGGATCTCCAGGCGGTCGAACTCGGAGACGTGGTGGATGTCGCGCAGGTGCTCCACGCGCGGGTCCGACGCCGGGACGCACAGCAGCTTGGCGTCGCCGCCGGCCTCGTCCGTCATGTTGAACATGCCGATCGCGCGGCACTTGATCAGGCAGCCCGGGAAGGTCGGCTCGTCGAGGATGACGAGCGCGTCCAGCGGGTCGCCGTCCTCGCCGAGGGTGTTCTCGACGAAGCCGTAGTCGGCCGGGTAGCTGGTGGACGTGAAGAGGCGACGGTCCAGGCGGATCCGGCCGGTCTCGTGGTCCACTTCGTACTTGTTCCGCGAACCCTTGGGGATCTCGATGGTGACGTCGAACTCCACGTCCTGCTCCTCCATGATCAGCTGCATTGCTTCGAGACTGCTGTGATCCGCGTGCGCGTCCGGCCCAGCCCTGCGGGTGGGGTGCCATGCTCGCGGCAAGACTCAGTGGTTAAGTGTCCCTCACGCATACGTGTGATCGCGAAAGGGGCTGGTAGAGGTGCCATTGATCAAGACATGGCAGCTCATCGCCGGTTCGGCCGTTGCGGGCCTGGCCCTGTCGGCCACCGCGGTGGTCGCGGCCGGTCCGTGGGACTCCGGCCAGCGTAAGGCCGAGCGGGCCGCAGCCGCCTCTTGGGGCCGTACGGGTGGCGGAGATCACGGGGAATATGTCACTCCGCTCGCCGCGCCCAGCGCCCCGGGCGTCCTGGCGCCGTTGAGCGCCCCCGGATCCGCCCCGGCCGCACCGGCCGGGAACCGCGACGACCTCGCCGCCGCGCTGCGGCCGCTGCTGTCCGATTCCGCGCTCGGCACGGTCCGCGGCGCCTCGGTCGTCGAGGCGGCCACCGGCCGGGTGCTCTTCGACAGCGGCTCGCACGAGGCGATGACCCCCGCCTCCACGATCAAGATCGCCACCGCCACCGCCGCGCTCGCCGCCCTCGGCCCCGAGCACCGCATCCGCACCACCGTCGTCCCCGACCAGGGCGGCCGGATCGTCCTCGTCGGCGGCGGCGACCCCTCGCTCAGCGCCCGCAAGAAGAACCCGGCGGGCCCCGGCGGCAGCCTCGTCGCCCTCGCCGCCGACACCGCCCAGGCGCTGCGCTCCGCCAACACCGACACGGTCACCCTCGGGTACGACGCCACGCTCTTCGGCGGACCCGCCCGTCACCCGATCGGCGCCAACGACAACATCGCGCCCGTCAGCGCCCTGATGGCCGACGAGGGCCGGTCCGACGAATCCTTCTCCGGCCCGGTGGGGCGCACCGACGACCCCGCCAGGGACGCCGCCGCCGCCTTCGCCGACCTGCTGCGCGAGCGGGGGATCAAGGTCACCGGCGACGCCGCCCCGGCCAAGGCCCCGGCGGGCGCCGCGCCGCTGGCCTTCACCCTCTCCACCCCGCTGGGCGGGCTCGTCGAGCGGATGCTGACCAACAGCGACAACGACATCGCCGAGGCGCTGGCCCGCCAGACCGCGCTGGCGGCCGGCAAGCCCGCGAGCTTCGAGGGCGCCGAGCAGGCCGTCACCGAGCGGCTCGCCGGGCTCGGGGTCGACCTGAGCGGCGCCCGCTTCGCCGACGGCAGCGGGCTGAACCGGGCCGACAAGGTCAGCGCCGGGCTGCTCACCGCCCTGCTGACCAAGGCCGCCGACCCGGCCCGCCCCGCGCTGCGCCCCGTCCTCACCGGGCTGCCGGTGGCCGGGTTCAGCGGCACCCTGCGGGCCCGCAACGCCGGCGCCTCACCGGCGGCGGGGCTGCTGCGGGCCAAGACCGGCACGCTCACCGGGGTGAACTCGCTGGCCGGTACGGTCGTCGACCCCTCCGGGCGGCTGCTCGTCTTCGCGTTCCTGACGGCGAACACCCCGGCCCCCGACGCCGCCGAGAAGGCCCTGGACAAGCTCGCGGCCACCATCGCCACCACGCCGTAGCCCCGTCCGGGGGGATCCGCCCGGCGGCCCGTCCACGTACCGTTGACGCATGACGAGCATCGGTGGTGTGGAGATGGTCGACTGGAATCTCGCGGTGACGACCGCGACCCGGCTCGTGCGGCCCGGCCCGGAGATCACCCGGGACGAGGCGCGGGCCGTGGTGGCGGAACTGCGCGAGCACGCCAGGACCTCGGAACGGCACGTGCGCGAGTTCACCAGGATGATGCCCGAGGGGACGGTCGTCGAGGACACGCCGGTCCTGGTCGTCGACAGGGCCGGATGGGTCAAGGCCAATGTGGCGGGCTTCCGGGAGCTGCTGGGACCCCTGCTCGGCAAGATGCAGGACCGGCGCGGCAGCACGCCCGGAGGGGCCGTCCTCGGCGCGGTCGGCGGCAAGGTGACCGGGGTCGAGCTGGGGATGCTGCTGAGCTTCCTGTCCTCGCGCGTGCTCGGTCAGTACGAGACCTTCGCGCCGGTCTCCCGGGACCTGCCGGGTTCCGCGACGGGGGGCGGGCGGCTGCTGCTGGTGGCGCCCAACATCGTGCACGTCGAGCGCGAGCTGGAGGTCAACCCGCACGACTTCCGGCTGTGGGTGTGCCTGCACGAGGAGACGCACCGTACCCAGTTCACCGCCGTGCCGTGGCTGCGGGAACATCTGGAGGGCGAAATCCAGACGTTCCTCGGCGCCACCGAGATGGACCCGATGACGGTGCTGGAGCGGCTGCGCGAAGCCGCCCAGTCCCTGGTCGGGGCCCGTCCGGACGGCGAGCGCGGGGAAGAGGGGCGCTCCTTGGTGGAGCTCGTCCAGACCCCCGAGCAGCGGGAGGTGCTGGGGCGGCTGACGGCGGTGATGTCCCTGCTGGAGGGCCACGCGGACTTCGTCATGGACGGGGTCGGCCCCGAGGTGGTGCCCTCGGTCGCGGAGATCCGGGAGAAGTTCCAGACCCGCCGGGCCAGCGGCGCCGGACGCCTCGACGCGGCCCTGCGCAAGCTGCTGGGCCTGGACGCGAAGCTGCGTCAGTACCGCGACGGCGAGCGCTTCGTCCGCGCGGTCGTCGGGGAGGTGGGAATGGACGGTTTCAACCGGGTATGGACTTCACCGAACACATTGCCGACCAAAGCGGAGATCGCCAAGCCCGCGGACTGGGTGGCCCGCGTCCACCGGCGGGGGGAGTGAAAAGGGGCGAACAAGGGGGCGTAAAGCTGTCCCGTCGGGGGAAGCAGCATCACCCGTCCGAGGGACCGTGGGTCGATGAAGGGCGTGCGATGCTCAGGGAACGGCTCGGTTCTGTCACCATCGACGCACTCTGAGTGACAGCCCGTCCTCTCGCGGAACCTTCCGCGGGGCCGGCGGGCGCGGCCGAGCACCCCGAGCGCGCACCACCCCCAACGCCTCCGAGGCATCCGAACTCCACCGAAGGGCACCGGACATGGGTCCCCATCCTGCGGTCGCGGCGATACGCCTGGCGGTCCGCCGCGTACTCCACGACGTTCTCACCGACCTGACCGACCCCACCGAACGCCGCACCGCCCCCGCTGCCCGCCGCGCCGACCGCGCCGACAGCAGGGCCCGCACCGACCGCGCCGGCGGCCCGCAGCCGCTCGTGCTCGTCGCCTGCTCCGGTGGCGCCGATTCCATGGCGCTCGCCTCCGCCCTCGCCTTCGAGGCCCCCAAACTCGGCATCCGGGCCGGCGGCATCACCGTCGACCACGGCCTCCAGGACGGCTCCGACCTGCGCGCCGCCGAGGTCGTCAGCCGGATGACCGCGCTCCAGCTGGAACCGGCGGAAGCCATCGCCGTGCGCGTCGGCCGCGACGGCGGACCCGAGGCGGCCGCCCGCGACGCCCGCTACGCCGCCCTCGACGAGGCCGCCGACCGGCTCGGCGCCGCCACCGTCCTGCTCGGCCACACCCGGGACGACCAGGCGGAAACCGTCCTGCTGGGGCTGGCCCGCGGTTCCGGCATCCGCTCCCTGTCCGGGATGGCCGAGATCTCCGGAGGCCCCGGCCGCACCGGCCGCTACCGCCGCCCCTTCCTGCACATCGACCGGCAGACCGCCCGCAAGGCCTGCATGGTCCAGTCCCTGGCCGTCTGGGACGACCCGCACAACATCGACCCCGCCTACACCCGCTCCCGGCTGCGCCACGAAGGGCTGCCCGCCCTGGAGAAGGCGCTCGGCAAGGGAGTGGTCGAGGCCCTCGCCCGGACCGCCCAGCTCTCCCGGGACGACGCCGACGCGCTGGACGCCTGGGCCGCCGACGCGGAGTCCGCCGTACGGGACGAGCTCGGCCAGCTGGAGTGCGCCAAGCTCTTCGCCCTGCCCCCGGCCGTTCGCCGCCGCGTGCTGCGCAGGGCCGTCCTGTCGGCCGGTTCCCCCGCCGGTTCGCTGTTCGCCCGCCACATCGAGGAAGTGGACCGCCTGATCACGGGTTGGCGCGGTCAGGGCGCCATCAACCTGCCCGGCCGGGTCGAGGCCCAGCGCCAGGGTGGCAGACTGGTCATCCGGCAGGGCTGACGGCGATGACTGAGCCGTCGCCCCGGGCGGCTGAGTCCTCCGGGGAACCCCCGGAGCCACGGCGGACTACGAAAGTGATGCGGGTGGACGAGAAGGACATGGGCGACGACCTCCAGTCGGTGCTCATCACCAAGGAAGAGATCGACGCGAAGCTGGCCGAGCTGGCCGCGAAGATCGACGAGCAGTACGCGGGCAAGGACCTGCTCATCGTCGGCGTCCTCAAGGGCGCGGTGATGGTGATGGCGGACCTGGCACGCGCCTTGTCCACCCCCCTCACCATGGACTGGATGGCGGTGTCCTCCTACGGCGCCGGGACCCAGTCCTCCGGCGTGGTCCGCATCCTCAAGGACCTGGACACCGACATCAAGGGCAAGCACGTCCTGATCGTCGAGGACATCATCGACTCCGGTCTGACGCTGTCCTGGCTGCTGTCGAACCTGGGCTCCCGCGAGCCGGCCTCCCTGGAGGTCTGCACGCTGCTGCGCAAGCCCGACGCCGCGAAGGTCGCCATCGACGTCCGTTGGGTCGGCTTCGACATCCCCAACGAGTTCGTCGTCGGTTACGGCCTCGACTACGCGGAGAAGTACCGCAACCTGCCGTTCGTGGGCACGCTCGCCCCGCACGTCTACGGCGGCTGATCCCGCCGCCGCCCCCGGGTCCCCGTTGGGGAACCTGGGGGCGATTCCCGCCGTTGGAGCATGCGAAGGCGGGTCTGTCAGCCGTCCCACGAGGCCGCGGGTGACAATTCAGGGGTACATTCCGAAGAACAGTCTTTACTCACAGCAGCATTTACCTACGGGCAGGAGGGACGGGGTGCTCTGCGCCCCGTATGGATGGACGTGAAGCGATACTTCCGTGGGCCGGTCATGTGGATCGTGCTGGCCGTCCTCGCCGTGGTCGTGTTGATGAACGTCGTCGGCTCCGGCGGCGGCTACAAGTCGGTGGAGACCAGCGAGGTCATCAAGGCGATCAACCAGGACCAGGTGTCGAGCGCCAAGCTCACCACCGGTGACAGCCAGATGATCAAGATCGAGCTGAAGAGTGGCGAGAAGCTCGGTAAGAACGACGGCACCAAGTTCCAGGCCAACTACATCGGGGACCAGGGCGTCGCGCTCGCCAAGGACCTCCAGACCAAGTACGACGCGGGCAAGATCGCGGACGGGTACACCGTCTCGCCGGACAAGACCAGCCCGTTCCTCAGCGTCCTGCTGAGCCTGCTGCCCTTCGTCCTGATCGTCGTGGTCTTCCTGTTCCTGATGAATCAGATGCAGGGCGGCGGCTCCCGAGTCATGAACTTCGGGAAGTCCAAGGCCAAGCTGATCACCAAGGACACCCCGAAGACGACGTTCGCCGACGTGGCGGGCTCGGACGAGGCGGTGGAGGAGCTCCACGAGATCAAGGAGTTCCTGCAGGAGCCGGCCAAGTTCCAGGCCGTCGGCGCGAAGATCCCCAAGGGCGTGCTGCTCTACGGCCCGCCCGGCACCGGCAAGACCCTGCTCGCGCGCGCTGTCGCGGGCGAAGCCGGTGTTCCCTTCTACTCGATCTCCGGTTCCGACTTCGTCGAGATGTTCGTCGGTGTCGGTGCCTCGCGTGTCCGTGACCTGTTCGAACAGGCCAAGGCCAACGCTCCGGCGATCGTCTTCGTCGACGAGATCGACGCCGTCGGCCGGCACCGTGGTGCGGGTCTCGGTGGCGGTCACGACGAGCGCGAGCAGACCCTCAACCAGCTGCTGGTCGAGATGGACGGCTTCGACGTGAAGGGCGGCGTCATCCTGATCGCCGCCACGAACCGTCCGGACATCCTCGACCCGGCGCTGCTGCGCCCCGGCCGTTTCGACCGCCAGATCGCGGTGGACCGTCCGGACATGCAGGGCCGGTTGGAGATCCTCAAGGTCCACCAGAAGGGCAAGCCGGTCGCCCCGGACGTCGACCTGGGCGCGGTTGCCCGTCGTACGCCCGGTTTCACCGGCGCGGACCTGGCGAACGTGCTGAACGAAGCCGCGCTGCTCACCGCGCGCGGGGACCGGAAGCTGATCGACAACCACGCCCTGGACGAGGCGATCGACCGCGTCGTGGCGGGCCCGCAGAAGCGGACCCGGATCATGTCGGACCGGGAAAAGAAGATCACCGCGTACCACGAGGGCGGCCACGCCCTGGTCGCGGCGGCTTCCCCGAACTCCGACCCGGTCCACAAGATCACGATCCTGTCCCGTGGCCGTGCCCTGGGTTACACCATGGTGCTGCCGGACGAGGACAAGTACTCCACCACGCGCAACGAGATGCTGGACCAGCTCGCGTACATGCTGGGCGGGCGCGCGGCCGAGGAACTGGTCTTCCACGACCCGACCACGGGCGCCGCGAACGACATCGAGAAGGCCACCGCCACGGCCCGCGCGATGGTCACCCAGTACGGCATGACGGAGCGCCTGGGCGCGATCAAGTTCGGTGGCGACAACACCGAACCGTTCCTGGGCCGCGACATGGCGCACCAGCGCGACTACTCGGAAGAGGTCGCCGCGCTGGTCGACGAAGAGGTCAAGAAGCTCATCGAGACGGCGCACAACGAGGCCTGGGAAATCCTGGTCGAGAACCGCGACGTGCTCGACAACCTCGTCCTCGCGCTGCTGGAGAAGGAAACGCTGAACAAGGAGCAGATCGCCGAGGTCTTCTCGACGATCGTGAAGCGTCCGGCCCGCCCCGCGTGGACCGGATCCTCCCGCCGTACCCCGTCGACCCGTCCGCCGGTGCTCTCCCCCCGGGAGCTGTCCCTGACGAACGCGGCGAACGGTAGCTCCGCTCCGGTCTCCACGGAGAAGAGCCCCGAGGCGGTCCCGGAGGACCGTCCCGAGAGCTGACAGAGCGAGCACTCCGGAATGGATGCCGCGGTCCCCAGGTTCTAGCCTGGGGACCGCGGCACTTTTACATGTCCAGCACTGCTGTCCAGCACTGCAATGGCAGGAACGAGGAAGAGATGACCAATCCAGTGACCCTGGATGGCGAGGGCGCGGCCCGCGAGTTCGACGAGAAGCGGGCCGAGGCGGCAGTGCGGGAGCTTCTCCTCGCGGTCGGCGAGAACCCGGACCGCGAGGGCCTTCTGGAGACCCCGGCGCGAGTGGCGCGGGCCTACCGGGAGATCCTGGCGGGCCTGTGGCAGGAGCCGGAGGACGTGCTCACCACGACCTTCGACCTCGGGCACGACGAGATGGTCCTGGTGAAGGACATCGAGATCGTCAGCCTCTGCGAGCACCACCTGCTGCCCTTCCACGGCGTGGCCCACGTCGGCTACATCCCGGCCGAGTCCGGCAAGATCACCGGCCTGTCGAAGCTGGCCCGGCTGGTCGAGGTCTACGCCCGCCGCCCGCAGGTGCAGGAACGCCTCACCACCCAGATAGCCGACTCGCTGATGCGCATCCTGGAGGCCCGCGGGGCGATCGTCGTCATCGAGGCCGAGCACATGTGCATGTCGGTCCGCGGCATCCGCAAGCCGGGCGCCAAGACCCTCACCTCGGCGGTCCGCGGCCAGCTCCGCGACCCCGCGACCCGCGGCGAGGCGATGAGCCTGATCGTGGCCCGCTGAGGCCCCCGCACCGCACACGAAGAGGACGGCCGTCGCATCAGCGACGGCCGAGGAAATTCGTGTGGGTAACCGGGTGGGGGGCGGGGGGGGGCGGGGTGGCGGGGGGGCCGGTGGCGGAGGTGGCGCGGCCGGATGATGGCCCCCG
>NZ_JBHWLC010000032.1:0-87687 GCF_042730635.1 Streptomyces sp. NPDC059917 | reverse complement strand
GATGTGTATAAGAGACAGGGTTTTCCCCAGCCCCGCCGGCGTTCGAGGCGCCCCCGGAGGGCCCCCAACCCGCCCAGCCCCCGCAGGGGACCGGACCCGGAGAATCGGAGAGCACCCCATGACAGCCGCCCCCACACCGGAAGTGCTGAGCGCGCCCCTCGTCGTCGAGTTCCCCTTCACCCGCTCCCTCGGGCCCGTCCAGAGCGCCTTCCTCACCGGGCTGCGCGAGGGCGTCGTGCTCGGGGTGAGGACCACCGACGGCCGGGTGATGGTGCCGCCCGTCGAGTACGACCCGGTCACCGCCGAGGAGATCCGCGACCTGGTCGAGGTCGGCGCCACCGGGACCGTCACCACCTGGGCCTGGAACGCCGCCCCCCGCCCCCAGCAGCCGCTCGACACGCCCTTCGCCTGGGTGCTCGTCCGGCTCGACGGCGCCGACACCGCCCTGCTGCACGTGCTCGACGCGTCCGGCCCCGAGGCCGTCCACAGCGGGATGCGGGTCCGCGTCCGGTGGGCCGCGGAGCGCACCGGTGCCATCACCGACATCGCCTGCTTCGAGCCGTACGACGACGCGGCGCCGGACGCCGCCCCCGGGGGACGGCCGCACGACGGCGTCTTCGAGGACGCCGTCACCGGCATCGTCGCCGAGGCCCGCCTCGACTACGTCTACAGCCCCGGCCGCGCCCAGACCGCGTACATCAACGCCCTCGGCGAGCGCCGCACCGTCGGCGAGCGCTGCCCCTCCTGCCACAAGGTGTACGTCCCGCCGCGCGGCGCGTGCCCCACCTGCGGCGTCGCGACCACCGACCGGGTCGAGGTCGGCCCGGCGGGCACCGTCACCACCTACTGCATCGTCAACATCAAGGCCCGCAACCTCGACATCGAGGTCCCGTACGTCTACGCGCACATCGCGCTCGACGGCGCCGGGCTCGCCCTCCACGGCCGGATCGGCGGCATCCCCTACGACCAGGTCCGGATGGGCCTGCGCGTGGAGCCGGTCTGGACCGAGGGCGCCGGCCACCCCGACCACTACCGGCCCACCGGCGAGCCCGACGCCGACTACGACGTGTACAAGGAGCTGATCTGATGGCCCACGCACGCGCGTCCCGCGACGTCGCGGTCGTCGCCTTCGCGCAGAGCGACCACCTGCGCCGCACCGACGAGCTGAGCGAAGTCGAGATGGTCATGCCGGTCCTCCACCAGGTCCTCGCCCAGACCGGGCTGAAGGCCGGGGAGATCGGCTTCACCTGCTCCGGATCCAGCGACTACCTCGCGGGCCGGGCCTTCTCGTTCACCATGACCCTCGACGGCGTCGGCGCCTGGCCGCCGATCTCCGAGTCGCACGTCGAGATGGACGGCGCCTGGGCGCTCTACGAGGCCTGGGTGAAGATCCGCACCGGCGAGGCCGACACCGCCCTCGTCTACTCCTACGGGAAGTCCTCGCCGGGATCCGTGCGCGACGTACTGACCCGCCAGCTCGACCCGTACTACCTCGCCCCCCTCTGGCCCGACTCGGTGGCCCTGGCCGCCCTCCAGGCGCAGGCGCTGATCGACGCGGGCGAGACCGACGAGGCGGCGCTGGCCGCCATCGCCGCCCGCAGCCGGGCGGCCGCCGCCGACAACCCGCACGCCCAGCTCGCCGGCGCCGTACCGCAGGGCGACTACGAGGTCAGGCCGCTGCGCACGGGCGACTGCCCGCCCATCGGCGACGGCGCGGCCGCGGTGATCCTCGCGGCCGGTGACACGGCGCGCGCCCTGTGCGCCCGCCCGGCCTGGATCACCGGCATCGACCACCGCATCGAGGCGCACAGCCCGGGCCTGCGCGACCTCACCGATTCCCCCTCGACCCGCATCGCGGCCGAGCACGCGGGCTTCTTCGACGCGCCCGTCGACACGGCGGAGCTGCACGCGCCCTTCACCTCGCAGGAGGTGGTGCTGCGCAAGGCCCTGGGGCTCGGCGACGACGTGCGCGTCAACCCCTCCGGCGGGGCGCTCGCGGCCAACCCGATGATGGCGGCCGGACTCATCCGGATCGGCGAGGCCGCCGCCCGGATCCACCGCGGCGCCTGCGACCGGGCCGTCGCCCACGCCACCTCCGGCCCCTGCCTCCAGCAGAACCTGGTCGCCGTCCTGGAAGGGGACCGAGCATGAGCGCAACGGGCAAGGAGCCGGTCGCCGTCGTCGGCATCGGCCAGACCAAGCACGTGGCCGCCCGCCACGACGTCTCCATCGCCGGACTGGTCCGCGAGGCGGCCGTCCGCGCCCTGGCCGACGCCGGTCTGACCTGGGCGGACATCGACGCCGTCGTCATCGGCAAGGCCCCCGACTTCTTCGAGGGCGTGATGATGCCGGAGCTGTACCTGGCGGACGCCCTGGGAGCGGTCGGCAAGCCGATGCTGCGCGTGCACACGGCGGGATCGGTGGGCGGCTCGACGGCGCTGGTCGCGGCGAACCTGGTCGCGGCCCGGGTCCACCGCACCGTGCTGACCCTCGCCTTCGAGAAGCAGTCCGAGTCCAACGCCATGTGGGGGCTCTCCCTCCCGGTTCCCTTCCAACAGCCGCTGCTGGCGGGCGCGGGCGGCTTCTTCGCCCCGCACGTACGCGCCTACATGCGGCGCACCGGCGCGCCCGACACGGTCGGCTCGCTCGTCGCGTACAAGGACCGGCGCAACGCGCTCAAGAACCCCTACGCGCACCTGCACGAGCACGACATCACCCTGGAGAAGGTCCAGGCGTCCCCGATGCTGTGGGACCCGATCCGCTACTCCGAGACCTGCCCCTCCTCGGACGGCGCCTGCGCGATGATCCTCACCGACCGCGAGGGCGCGGCCCGTTCGCCGAAGCCGCCGGCCTGGGTGCACGGCGGGGCGATGCGCAGCGAGCCGACGCTCTTCGCGGGCAAGGACTTCGTCTCGCCCCAGGCGGGCAAGGACTGCGCGGCCGACGTCTACCGGCAGGCGGGCATCACCGATCCGCGCCGGGAGATCGACGCGGTGGAGATGTACGTGCCCTTCTCCTGGTACGAGCCGATGTGGCTGGAGAACCTCGGCTTCGCCGACGAGGGCGAGGGCTGGAAGCTGACCGAGGCCGGGGTCACCGAGATCGACGGCGACCTCCCGGTGAACCCGTCGGGCGGTGTCCTGTCGACCAACCCCATCGGCGCCTCCGGCATGATCCGTTTCGCGGAGGCCGCCCTCCAGGTGCGGGGACAGGCCGGAGAACACCAGGTGGACGGGGCGCGGCGGGCGGTCGGGCACGCCTACGGCGGCGGTGCGCAGTTCTTCGCGATGTGGCTGGTGGGAGCGGAGGAACCGGCCAACTGAGGTGCCCGGAGCGGAAATCGGTTTCCGGACAGCGGAGCCGGACGGGCCGCGCGGTGACGCACCGCGGCCTGTCCGGCACGGCCGGTGGTGGTTAACCTTGCCCCCGGACGACGTACCGGGAGGAGCACGCACGTGGCCGAGAGCATGACTTCGAAGCCCTACGCCGGCTGGGACAAGCCGGAACTCGATCTCAGCGGGGCGGACTGGCAGTCGAGCAGCCGGGGAGCCGGTGACGTCCAGATCGCCTTCGTCGAGGGCTTCATCGCGATGCGCAACAGCGGGCGCCCCGAGAGCCCCTCGCTGATCTTCGCGCCGGATGAGTGGCGCAAGTTCGTGCTGAACGCGCGCGGCGGCGAGTTCGACCTGACGTAGCCACGGACGGCGCACCACCGGGGCGCGTGCCGCCGCCCCGGTGGCCCCCCGCGCTCCTCCGCCAGGGCCGCCGAACCGGTCATAGCGGGAGCAAAGGTAGAGTGCGGGCATGAGCGGAGAGAGCGACCTGAGGAAACTGCTGAGCGGCATGCGCCCCGAGCTGAACGAGGGGCGGTACGTCTTCTGCACCGTCCCCGGACCGGCGGCCCCGGCCGGCGTCACCCCGGTGGCCACCGTGCTGGAGTCCGAGGGCCTGACCCTGGTGCTGCGCCAGGAGGAGGCGGACGCGGCCGCACTGGCGTACGACTACGTCGCCGGGTGGATCACCCTGCGCGTCCACTCGGCCCTCGACGCCGTCGGCCTGACCGGAGCCTTCGCCGCGGCCCTCGCCGCGCACGGCCTCAGCTGCAACGTGATCGCCGGGTACCACCACGACCACCTCTTCGTGGCCGTCGAGCGGGCCGCGGAGGCGGTCGCGGTACTGGAGGCGCTGGCCGCCGAATCGGCTGAATAACGCCGTACGGAAAAGATTTCGATCTTTCCCGAACCGCGGGCTTCCTTCGAGCTCACACGGGCGTACGCTGATCCCCCGAACAGGTCTGGGGGGTACCAGTCATGACGGAACGCCGGACCCGCATACGGCGCGTATTGTTCGAACGCGATGTCGAACTGACCCTCGTGGACGAGGCGTTGGACCAGCTGGCCGGAGCCCGGCCCGGCAGCGGTACCGCAGCGGCCCCCGGAGCCGGGGCCGCCTCGGGCCCCGGGGCGAGCGGCGGCGCGCTCCTCGCCTTCTCCGGTCCCGCGGGACTGGGCAAGACCACGCTGCTGGCCGAGGTGCGCCGGCGGGCCCGCGCCCGCGCCTGCACCCTGCTGGCCGCACGCGGCGGCGAACGGGAACAGGGCCAGCCCTTCCACGTCGCCCGCCAACTGATCCAGCCCCAGCTGGCCGGCCGCTCCGAAGCCGAACTGCGCGCCGCCCTCGGCAGCTGGTACGCCATCGTCGGCCCCGCCCTCGGGCTCTGCGCCCCCGAGGAGGGCGCGCCCCCCGACCCGCAGGGGCTGCGCGACGGCCTCGACTGGGTGCTCACCCACCTCGCTGTCCAGCGCGCCCCGGTGGTCCTGGTCCTCGACGACGCCCACTGGGCGGACCCCGAGTCGCTCGGCTGGCTCGCCGCCTTCGCGCCCCGCGCCGAGCAGCTCCCGCTGCTCCTCGTCGTCGCCTACCGCCCCGACGAACTGCCCGTCCACGCCGAGGCGTTCCGCACCCTGCCCGGCCGGGCGGGCCGGCGCCCGCTCACCCTCGCCCCGCTCACCGCGGCCGCCGTCGGCCGGCTCCTGCGCGACGAGGTCGGCGACCACGCCGACGACGCCTTCTGCCGGGAGGCCTGGGAGGTCACCGCGGGCAACCCCTTCGAGGCCGTCGAGCTGAGCGCCAAGGTCCACGACCGCGGCCTCGACCCGGTCGAATCCAGCGCCCCGCTGCTGCGCGACCTCGCCGCCGCCCAGCGCGGCAGCGGCCTGGTGGCCCGCCTGGAACGACTGGGACCCTCCACCGTCCGCTTCGCCTGGGCCTGCGCCGTACTCGGCACGGCCATCCCGCGCGACCTGGCCGCCCGGGTGGCCGGGCTCGGCACCGAAGAGGCCGTCGACGCCACCGAGCGGCTGCGCGGCGCCCGCATCCTCTGCGCCGCGGCCGAGCAGGAGGGCGGCGGAGCCGACGGGGGTCCGGAGCCCGACGACGGTCTCGAATTCGTCCACCCGCTGATCGCCACCGCGATCTACCGGGCCATCCCCGACGGCCTGCGGGTGGCCCTGCACGGTCAGGCCGCGGTGGCCGTCGTCGACGGCGGCCTGGGCGCCTCCGCGGCCGCCCGCCACCTCCTGGAGGCCCACCCCGAGAACGACCCCTGGGTGGTGCGCACGCTGCGCGAGGCCGCCCGCGAGAACCTGCGGGCCGGAGCGCCCGAGGCCGCCCGCCGCCAGCTCGCCCGCGCCCTGCGCGAACCCCCGGACTTCGACGAGCGGGCCGCCGTCCTGTACGAACTGGGCTGCGCCTCGCTGCTCACCGAACCCGCCAACACCGTGAACCACCTGCGCGCCGCCCTCGACGAACCCGTCGAGGACCCGGCGCTGCGCCAGGGCATCGTGATCCGGCTCGCCCAGGTGCTCGCGCACAGCGACCGGCTCGCCGAGGCCTGCGACGCGCTGGCCCGGGAGATCCCGCACACCCCCGACGTCCGGGGCCGGCTGCGGCTCCAGTCCGAGCAGTTCATGTGGGGGGCCTTCAACGCCGCCGAACCCGACTCCCCGGCGCGCTCGCGCCGCCTCGCCCGCCTCGCCGACCGGCTCACCGGCCGTGACCTCACCGAGCGCTACGTGATCGGGCTGCGCGCCTGGGACGCGACCCTGCGCGGCGAGCCCGTGGACGTGGTCCTGCACCACGCCGGGCGCGCTCTGGCCGACGGCTTCAGCTGGGCCCACGAGGACCGCGGCTTCGAGGTCCCGGTGCTGGCCGCGATGGCCCACATGTACGCCGACCGGCCCGAGCGCGCCGAGGAGCTCTTCGAGGCGGGCACCGCCGAATTCGAACGCCAGGGCTGGCGCGGGGCACACCTGTCCTTCGCCTACAGCCTGCGCGCCTACATCCGCTTCCGCTCCGGACGCCTGGTCGAGGCCGAGGAGCTGGCCCGGGCCGGGCTGCGGCTCGCCGAGCGGGTGGGCCGCCGCACCCCCGTGCACTGGTACGCCATCGCCATCCTGGTCGAGACCCTGCTGGCCCGCGACCGCGCCGAGGAGGCCTGGGACCTGGCCCGGGCACACGAGTTCGCGGAGCCGTTCCCGGCGGCCGTGGTCTTCCCCGACTCCCAGACCGTGTACGCGGAACTGCTGCTGGCCCGGGGCAACACGGCGGCGGCGATCGCCGAGTTGGAGGCGGTGGACCGGCGGCTGACCCCACGCGGCATCCAGAACCCGGCCTGGTGTCCCTGGCAGCTGCACCTCGCCCTGGCCGTGGCGCCGCGGGAACCGGCCCGCGCCCGCGCACTGGCCGCCGACGCGCTCCGGCGGGCCCGGGTCTTCGGGGCGCCCTCGGCCGTCGGCCAGGCCCTGCGGGTGGCGGCGCGGGTGGGGCCGAGCTCCCGGCGGGTGGAACTGCTGGAGGAGTCGGTGGCCCTGCTCGGCGCCTCTCCGGCCGGGTACGAGCTGTGCCGCTCGCTCCTGGACCTGGGGGTGGCCCGGCGGGACCCGGCCCTGCTGGAGCGCGCGGCCGCGGTGGCGCTGTCCTGCGGGGCCGACGGCGTGGCGGCCGCCGCCGAGGCGGCCCTCGCCACCGCCGGGCGCGCCCCGGTCACGGCGCGGTCCGGCTCGTAGGCAGGCTCCACCGTGCGGCGCCCCGGGCTCCGCGAACGGGGGTTCGGCGGCGCTGCGGGGGCCCGGGGCGGAAAACCCATGCGGCCACGTACCATGGCCGCATGTCCTTCCTCCGCCGCCGCAGCGCCGCCACTCCCGCGGGCCCGGACTTCGATGTCCTGGCCATGGACCCGGGCGACTGGCCGGGCAACCTCGGGGCCGGTCTGCTCCCCGCCCCCGACGGCAGCTGTCAGGGTGTCTTCCTGCGCTACGACCTCTTCGGCGGCCGCGGCCCCGCGATGATCATCGGCAACCTCCCCGAGGGCTCCCCGGCCCGGGAGCTCGCCGACAAGGAGGTCCCCTTCGAGGTGGCCCAGCTCCTCCTCGCGCTGGAGAACGACGAGGACGTCGAGGTCACCGGCGCCGAGGACTGCCCCGTCATGCAGGGCGACAACCTCCTCATCGTCCGCAAGGTGAAGCTGTCCGAGTCCCGCATCTCCTGCGTGCAGTTCGACCGCAGCGACAACGTGCTCGTCACCATCGCCAGCTGGGACCGCCCGATCACCGACGACCTCTACGCCCTCCTCAAGCCCCTCCCCGCGGAACTCTTCCAACAGGGCTGAGTCGCCCCCCGGGCGCACCCGATCCAGCCCCGCCGCCGTTCGAGGCGCCCCCGGAGGGCAGACGGACCCGCACCCGGGGGCCCGCACCCGGGCCCGGCCCCCCCCCGAGCGAGCCCCCCCCGCCCCGCCGGGCAGCCCTACGCGTCGGCGATGTCGTTCGCCGCCACGTACCCGAAGGTCATCGCGGGCCCGATCGTGGACCCCGCCCCCGCGTAGCTGTGCCCCATCACGGCCGCACTCGCGTTGCCCGCGGCCCACAGCCCCCGGATCACCGAGCCGTCCTCCCGCAGCGCCCGCGCCCGCGCGTCCGTCACGATGCCGCCCTTGGTGCCCAGGTCACCAGGGACGATCTTGAACGCGTAGAACGGCGGCGCCCACACCGGGGCCAAGCAGGAGTTCGGGTGCACGGCCGGGTCCGTGTAGTAGTGGTCGTAGGCCGTGTCCCCCCGGTGGAAGTCGGGGTCGGTCCCGCTCCACGCCTGCGCGTTGAACCGGTTGAGCGTGGCCCGCAGCGCGGCCGCCGGCACCCCGATCTGCCCCGCCAGCGCGTCCCAGGACCACGCCTTCTTCGCCGCACCGGCCTCGTACCAGGAGTCCGGGAAGACGATCGTCGGCAGGATGTCCTTGAACAGGTACTTGTTGCGGTAGTTCTGGTCCACGATCAGCCACGCCGGAATGTGCGAGCCCGTGCCGCGGTCCTTCTCGTACATCACGTGGACCACGTCGCTGTACGGGGCAGCCTCGTTGACGAACCGCGCCCCGGCCCCGTTGACGATCAGGCCGCCGGGCAGGGTGCGCTCCGCCAGGCAGAAGTACGGCTCGCCCGGCAGCGGGATCGACGGTCCCCACCAGGCGTCCTCCATCAGGGCGAGCGCCGCCCCGGCCCGGCGGCCCGCCCGGATGCCGTCGCCCGTGTTCTCCTTCGCACCCACCGACCATTGCGTGCCGATCGGTTGCTGCTGGTACTGCGCCCGCATCTCGGCGTTGTGCTCGAAGCCGCCGGAGCCGATGATCACGCCCCGCCGGGCCCGTACGACGCCCCGCGCGCCCTCCTTCTCGACGACGACGCCGGTCACCGCACCCCCCTCCTGCACCAGGTCCACCAGGGGGCTGTTCAGCCAGAGGGGCACCCCGGCCCGCAACAGCCCGGCCCGCAGACCGGTGGCGAGCGCCTGGCCCATGGTGAGCGGCTTCTGGCCGCACAGCGCGGCCGCCGTGCCGCGCGCCAGGCACTCGGTGGACACCGCCAGGCCCTTGGCGCTGACCGCCGCCAGGTTGAGCCACTTGTAGTCCTGGCTGAAGACGACCATCCCGGCCGGGACCGGCATGTAGGCGGGGTTCAGGTGCGCCAGTTCGCCGCCCAGGATGTTCCCGTCGATCTGGTCCGGCTCGATGGAGCGCCCGTTCGGCAGGCCGCCGGGCAGGTTGGGGTAGTAGTCGCTGTAGCCGTCCATGAAGCGGAACTTCAGCGGGCTGTGCGCCATGACGAAGTCCAGCATCCGCGGACCGTTCGCCAAGAACGCCTGCTGGCGGGCGGCGGGTACGCCCGGTCCCACCACCGCCGAGAGGTAGGCGGCGGCCTTCTCCGGGGTGTCCGGCACCCCCGCCCCCAGGATCACCGAGTTGTTCGGCAGCCAGATGCCCGCGCCCGAACGCGCGGCGGAGCCACCGAAGGTGGGGGCCTTCTCGACCACCAGCACGCTCAGGCCGCGCCCCGCGGCGGTCAGCGCGGCGGTCATCCCGGAGGCGCCGGAGCCGACCACCACGACGTCGTACTCGCCGAGCGTGGGCACGTCGGCGGCCCGCGCCGGGGCGGACGGCAGGCCGGCGGCCAGCATCCCGGCGCCGGTACCGGCCAGGACCGCGCGCCGGGAAGGGGAGGTCGGTCTCGTGGACATGGGCGGGCTCCAACGGTGTGGGGAGGGAGGGCGGCTCTCCAGCATTTCTGATGCTGAGTCAGAAAAGGTGTTCGGGGGATCATGTGATGTCAAGGCATACGCAGGGGTAGCGACTGCGCCCGGAACGTGCGAAATCCCGTGGTGCACACACCGAGTGTGTGCACCACGGGATTCCCGGGCCTCGTGCCCCGCGCCGCGGGGAGTTCAGCGCGTGCCGACCGCCGCCCGGACCGCCCTGCGGGCCATCCCGCAGTCGTCGTGCAGCCTGCGCAGCAGCAGGCGGTGCTCCTCGCCGCTCGACAGGGCTCCCGAGGGCAACGGCTGGGTCGGAGCGGCGGCCGCCATCGAGCGCTGCACCGCCGTCTCCGCCATCCGGATCTCCCGGGTCAGCACCAGCATCAGGTTCACCAGGAAGGCGTCCCGGGAGGCCGGGCCCGCCGACTGGGCCAGCCTGCTGATCTGCCCGCGGGCGACCGGGGCGTCGCCCAGCACCGTCCACAGCGTCGCCAGGTCGTACCCGGGCAGGTACCAGCCCGCGTGCTCCCAGTCGAGCAGCACCGGACCCGCGGGGGAGAGCAGCAGGTTCGACAGCAGCGCGTCGCCGTGGTTGAACTGCGGCTGCACCCCGCCCATCTTCAGCCCGTGCAGCAGCTTCTGCAGGTCGCCGAGGTCCCGGTCGGTGAGCAGACCCAGCTCGTGGTAGCGCGAGATCCGGGAGGCGTACTCCAGGGGACGGCCGAACAGCTCACCCGGCGGCCGCCACTGGTTGACCCGGCACACCGCGCCCAGCGCCGCCCGCACGTCCGGCCGCGGCGGGGCCTCGACCGGGTGCCGCTGCAACGCGGCGACCCGGCCCGCCATCCGTTCCACGATCAGTACGCAGTTCTCGGGGTCCGCGGCGATCAGCCGCGGCACCCGGACCGGGGGGCGGTGCCGGACGAAGGCCCGGTACGACGCTATTTCGTGCCGGTACCGCTCGCGCCATTCCGGCGAGTGGTCCAGTAAAACCTTCGCGACCGCCGTCATCCGTCCTGTGGTGCCCACCAGGAGGACCGAGCGGCCGCTGCGGCGCAGCACCTGCACCGGCGCGAACTCCGGACAGATCCGCTGGACCGAGGCGAGCGCGGTGCGCAGTTGTGCGCCCTGCGGCCCCGACAGGTCGATTCTGCCGCTGATCTGCTGGCCCCCGTTGCCCGGCATCCGCCGTGCCCGTACGGCGGCCTGCGCCGGGTTGGAGGGGCGGCCGGGTTCGAGGTAGGGGCCGCCGCCCGCCTGGAAGGTGCGGTGCGGCCGGACGGGCGCGGACACGGAGGACGTTGCTGCGTACATGATGATACGGATCCCTTCGTGCGCCGACGAGTTGCGTACGCCGCCCCGCTCGATCCCGTACATCACCCTGGGGAGTTCCGCCGGTGACCGGGTCGGGGAGGCGCATTCCTACCTGACACCCGACTGCGGGTGGCACACCATCTGGCGCACCCTGGCGAACCCTGGCGAATAGTCGCTCGGCATCTGACGGGGGGTTACTGTCAACTCAGCCGAGAACCTGGGGGCTTGACGTGAGCAAAGGACCCAACACCCGCCTGTCCGATCTGTTCGGGCTGGCCGGGTGGTCCAAAGGCGAACTCGCGAGGATGGTCAACCGGCAGGCGGCGGCCATGGGCCACCACCAGCTGGCCACCGACACCTCGCGGGTGCGGCGCTGGATCGACGTGGGGGAGACCCCGCGCGAACCGGTGCCGACCGTACTGGCAGCCCTGTTCACCGAGCGGCTCGGTCGTGTCGTGACCATCGAGGACCTCGGGTTCGTACGGCAGCGGCGCACATCGGCACGGAACCAAGGCGGGGCGAAGGAGAACCCCGACGGCCTGCCGTGGGCGCCCGAACGCACGGCCGCGGTCCTCACCGAATTCACGGGAATGGACCTTATGCTCAACCGTCGCGGTCTGATGGGCGCGGGCGCCGCGCTCACCGCCGGCTCCGCCCTCACCAACGCCATGCACGACTGGCTGCACTCCGACCCCCTGCCCGCCACCCCCGCGCCACGCTTCGGCGGCGACGGGTTCCAGGCCGACCCCGCGGGCTACGACCGCTACGAGGCCGCGCCCATCGGTTCGCAGGAGATCGAAGCGCTGGAGCGCTCCGTGGAAGTCTTCCGGGCCTGGGACGCCTCCAGAGGGGGCGGGCTCCAGCGCAAGGCCGTCGTGGGCCAGTTGAACGAGGTGGGCGGCATGCTCGCCTACCACCACCCCGACCACCTCCAGCGCAGGCTCTGGGGGGTGGCGGCCAACCTGGCGGTCCTGGCGGGCTGGATGTCGCACGACGTCGGTCTCGAACCCACCGCGCAGAAGTACTTCGTCATCGCCGCGCACGCGGCCCGCGAGGGCGGCGACCGGCCGCGGGCCGGCGAGGCGCTGTCCCGCGCCGCACGCCAGATGGTCCACCTGGGCAAGCCCAACGAGGCACTCGACCTGATGAAGCTGGCCCAGTCCGGCTCGGGCGAGGAGACCCTGCCGCGCACCCGGGCCATGCTGCACACCATCGAGGCCTGGGCGCAGGCCGCCATGGGCAAGGGCCAGGCGATGCGGCGCACCCTCGGCGAGGCCGAGGACCTGTTCGTGTCCGACAAGAGCGACGTGCCGCCGCCCAGTTGGATGCAGCACTTCGACGAGGCCGACCTGCACGGCATGCAGGCGCTGGCCTTCCGCACCTTGGCCGACCACGATCCGAGCGCCGCCCCGATCGCCCAGCAGCACGCGCGCGAGGCGCTGCGACTGCGCGCGGCCGGACACCAGCGTTCGCAGATCTTCGACTACATCTCGATGGCATCGGCCTGCTTCCTCGCCGACGACCCGGAGCAGGCAGACCGCTACGCACGCCTCGCGCTGGTCTCCATGAACGAGACCTCCTCGCACCGGACCTGGGACCGGCTGCGCGAGATGTACCGGCTGACCGGCCAGTACGCCGGCTACGGACGCATCGAGGAACTGCGCCAGGAGATCAAGATGGCCCTGCCGACCCGACCGGCACGCACGGCGCGCGGGACCCGGGGCACCGGGAGCGCGTCCGGGACCCAGATCTGACGGAGATGCCCGGACATTCGCCCCCGCAGGAGCACGGACACGATCACGGAAACGGCCATGGCCGCGCCTGGCGGCGCGGCCCCGAACCACCGCATCGCCGCCCCGTGGGCGGCGGGCTCAGTCCCCTACCCTGGCGACCAGTACGCAGGCGTCGTCCTCGCGCCCCGGCTCGCCGAACTCCTCGATGACCGCACGGACACAGTCCTGGGCCGAGCGGGCCCGCTCGAACCGCGGCGCGAGCGTCAGCAGCCGCTCGGCCCCGTCGGCCCCCCCGAACCCGACGCCGCGCGGGGTCAGTCCGTCCGTGTGCAGGACCAGGACGTCACCGGCCTCCAGCCGTTCCTCGCGCTGCCCGTACGCCGCCCCGGAGGTCGCGCCCAACAGGATGCCCTCCGGCGGCCGCAGGGCCCGGCCGCGGCCGCCCCGGAAGAGCAGCGGGGGCGGGTGACCCGCCTGGGCCCAGGTGAGCACCCGACCGGCGGGGTCGTAGCTGCAGCACACCGCGGAGCCGAGGGCGGGCTGGACCGAGGTCTCCACCAACTGGTTCAGCCAGCCCATCAGCGGGCCCGGTTCGATCCCGGCCATCGCCATGCCGCGCAGCGCGCCGAGCATCATCGCCATCCCGGAGGTGGCGGTGACCCCGTGTCCGGTGAGGTCGCCGACCGTCAACATGGAACGCCCGTCCGGGAGTTCCAGCGCGTCGTACCAGTCGCCGCCGATCAGCGCGCTCGTCGCGGAAGGGAGGTAGTGGGCCGCCACGTCCAGGGCGCCGGAGCCGGCGCGCGGGGAGTGCAGCGCGCCGCCCCACGGGGGGAGCACGGCCTCCTGGATCTCCACCGCCAACCGGTGCTCGCTCTGGGCGATCTGCCGTTGGAGCTGGAGCGAGTCACGGCTCTCGCGCACCGCACGCTCGCTGCGCCGCAGGTCGCTCACGTCGCGCAGCACGGCCCACATGGACGCCGTACACCCGTCGGAGTCGTCCACGACCGGCTCGCCGCGCATGTGCAGGGTGCGGACGCGGCCGTCGGGGCGGACGATGCGGAACTCGCCGTCGATGGCCTTGCCGTCGACCAGACAGGCCGTCACCATCGCGGTGAGCAGGGGCTGGTCCTCGGCGAAGAGGGTGGATCCGAGCTCGTCCAGGGAGAGCGGGCCGGCATCGGGGGAGCGGCCGAAGATGAGGAACAGTTCGTCGGACCAGCGGACCTCGTCCGTGACCAGGTTCCACTCGGCACTGCCGACGCGGGTCTGGCCGTCGGCCGCCGGCTCGGGCGCGGGCTGGAAGGACCCCGGGCCGGGTGCCTGAGCGGGGACGGCGGGCAGCCCTTCCTTGAGCTGGCCCAAGTGCTCGCCCAGGTCGTCGAGTTGGTGCACGGCGAGGTCGCACAGCGCTCGCTGCCATCGTCCCTGCGCGTCGTCGTCGTCCACGACGGTGTCGCGGCGGACCGCGTCCACGTCGCCCCGCAACCGTCGGGTCTGCGTGATCAGCGCGTCCACCGACCCGGGGCGGGGGGGCTGCGCGGGACGGTCCGCGAACAGGTGGGACGGCATGAGAACTCCGATACAGGCGCGGCACGGCCAAGTCTGAAGGAAGGACCGGTTACGACTGTTGCACAGACGGCAATGGGCTGTAAGCCGTTTGGCAACATCAGGGCCGTTCCTGCCTGCGGCATATGCCAAGGGCCTCCCGTCCCCCCCTTGGCTGTACGAACAGTTCAGGTCAACGCGTCACACGCTGACGGGAACCGGGTGGATCTCACTGGCCGGATGCCCGGCCCGCTCGTGGATCCGCTGGACCGCATCGGCCGAAGGTGCCTCGGAGAGGCAGTACACCGTGCCCGACCCGGGGTCGGCCCACGCGCGCTCGAAGTGCACCCCTTCTTCCGCCTCGATCGCCAGGTCCGCCCGGTGGGCGGCCGAGAGCTGATCCTCGGTGATGCCGTGCATGCCGTGATGGACGTCCATGAACAGGGCCACCGCGCTCCACCTCCTCACTGTCCTGTCGTGTCCGGTGGTGCTCCTTCCATGGTCCGCCCGCACGGCCGGTGCGGCGCGCCGCGGCCGGAAAGCACCGCCGCCCGCGCCGGGGTCGCTCGTACGCCCGAGACGTGCGGGCGCGGGGCCGCCGCCGGACGCGGCGCGGCCCGCGCCCGGTCGCCGGCCGCGCGCCCCTCGAACGAAGGACGCCGCCGCCCGGCCGCGACTTCCCAGCGCCTGCGGTGATCGCTACTCTACGTGCCGGTAATGAGCCAAGTGGGGTACGGCGAACAGGGCGGGCGGAACCACATGACGGGCACGACAGGGGCTACGGGGGCCAAGGAACCGGCGGCGGCGGAGGGACCCGGGAGCAGTCGACGGGCCTTCCTCACCTACCTGGTGGCCGCGCCCACCCTCGCGCTGGTGACCCGCGCCGGGGCCGACGCCCTCGCGCCCCAGGACGCGCACGCCGCCATCCCGACCCTGCCCGCCCCCGCGGACCTGGTCGACCTCGGCGACCTCTTCATCCTGGCCGGGGCGCCGACCTCCGCCCTGCTGCTGCTCACCGTCGAGGCCGACGGCACGATCCGCTTCCGGCTGCCCCGCGAGGAAGTCGGCCAGGGACTCACCACGGCCGTCGCGATGCTGGTGGCCGAGGAGCTCGACGCCCCGCTGAGCGCCGTGCGCGTGGAACTGGACGACGCGCGGCCCGAGCTGCTCTTCAACCAGCTCACCGGCAGCTCCAACGCCATCCGTTCCCTCTACGGGCCGGTCCGCCAGTGCGCCGCGACCGCCCGCGCCCGCCTGGTCGCGGCCGCCGCCCGGCGCTGGAACACCCCGGCCGCGGGCCTGAGCACGGCGAACGGCGCCGTCCGCGCCCCCGACGGCCGCACCCTCGGCTACGGCGCCCTCGCCGCGGCCGCCGCCGACCCGGGCCTGATCGTCCTCGGCGCCGCCCCGAAGCCCGCCGCGAAGCAGACCCTGATCGGCAGGCCCACCAGCCGGATCGACGCCCGCGCCATGGTGACGGGCGAGCAGCGGTACACCCTCGACCTGGACGTCCCCGGGGCCAAGCCGTGCGTCCTGCGCCGCCCGCCCAGCCTCGGCGGCACGGTCCGCTCCGTCACCAACCTGGCCGCCGTCAAGGCGATGCCCGGAGTCCTCGACGTGGTCACCGTCGCCACCGGGGTCGCCGTCGTCGCCGAGACCTTCGGCCAGGCCCTCGACGCGAAGGCCGCGCTCCAGGTCACCTGGGGCCCGGGGCCCGCCGACAAGCTCTCCGACGAGCAGGTCCGGGCGAAGCTGCGGACGGCCAACCCGGTCCCGCTGCTGCCGCCCCTGCTCACCCCCTACGTGGACGGCGAGTTCGACTTCGCCTTCGTCAGCCACGCCCCGATGGAGACCAACTCGGCGGTGGCCGACGTGCGCGAGGACCGCGCCGAGATCTGGTCCGGGCTGAAGTCCCCGATCGTCGCCCGCCAGACCATCGCCGCCGAGCTCGGCCTGCCGCTCGACAAGGTCACCGTGCACGTGGTCCAGGCCGGCGGGTCCTTCGGGCGCCGGCTCTTCTTCGACGCGGCCCTGGAGGCCGCCCGGGTGTCCAAGGCCTGCCGCCGCCCGGTCCGGCTCATGTGGACCCGGGTGGACGACACCCGGCACGGGCGGATGCGCCCGGCCACCCACCACCGCATCCGCGCCACCTACGCGCTCGGCGAGGTGCTCAGCTTCGAACACCGGGTCGCGGCCGTCGAGACCGACTTCCGGCACGGCCTGGGCGAGGTCATCACCGCCACCGCCGCCAGCCTGCCGCTCGGCATCGGCAACGCGACCCTGGCCCAGACCCTCTTCCTGACCACCGTGAAGTCCCCCTACCACTTCGGCCTCACCACCCAGTTGCTCACCGAAGTGCCCACCGGCATCCCGACCGGCTCCTGGCGCTCGGTCTACTCGGCGAACACCCGCGGCGCCGAGGAGATCATGGTGGACGAGCTGGCGGCGCGGATCGGCAAGGACCCGTACGCCTTCCGGCGCGCCTTCCTCAAGACGGCCGAACAGCGCGCGGTCCTCGACAAGGCGGCCGCCGAGGGGGAGTGGGGGCGGACCCTGCCCCCGGGCCGCGCCCAGGGCATCGCCTTCCACGAGGAGTACAAGTCCCGCACCGCCTGCCTGGTCGAGATCGACGCCCGCGATCCCGAGCACGTGCGCGTCACCAAGGCGGTCATCGCCGTCGACGTCGGCCGCCCGGTCAACCCGCGCGGTCTGGAGGCCCAGATGATCGGTGGGCTCACCGACGCGATCTCCACCACCCTGCGGGCCGGCCTGCACCTGGACAAGGGGCTGCCGCTGGAGGGCAGCTACAGCCAGTTCCACTGGGCGCTCCAGCGGGACACCCCGCCCGACGTGCGGGTCTTCGTCCTGCCCGCCACCGGCGAGCAGCCGGGCGGGGCGGGCGAGCTCGGCGTACCGGCCGCCGTCGGGGCCATCGCGAACGCCTACGCGCGCGCCACCGGCACCAAGCCGCGCAGCTTCCCCCTCGACTTCGACGTCGACTTCACCCCCTACCCGCGCTAGGAGCTGCCGTGCCCTCGCACACCTTCACCGTCAACGGGCGGAGCGTCACCGTGGACGCGCCCGACGACCTGCCCCTCCTGTGGGTCCTGCGCGACCTGCTCGGCATCCGCGGTCCCAAGTACGGCTGCGGGGTCGACGTCTGCAAGGCCTGCACCAGCCACCTGGACGGCGCGGACATCCGCCCCTGCGTGGTGCCCGTCAAGGCCTGCGCCGGTCGCGAGGTCACCACGATCGAGGGGCTCGCCGACGGCGACACCCTGCACCCGGTCCAGGAGGCCTGGCTCGAACAGGACGTCTCGCAGTGCGGCTTCTGCCAGCCGGGCCAGATCATGGCCGCCGTCGCGCTGCTGAAGCGGACCGCGACGCCCACGGACGCGGACATCGACGCGATCGCCAACATCTGCCGCTGCGGGACGTACGTCCGCATCCGCGAGGCCATCAAGTCGGCGGCCGCCCGGATGTGAGCCGCGGGGGCCGGGTCCGGGGCCGGGGCGCGGGGGTCGGGACCGGCCGTGCGCCCCGATCCCCCAGCTGCGCCATAAAACGGGCAGAAGCCGTCAGTGATGTCCGATCATGCTCAAATGAGGCGTATCAACGCGAAACGGGTGCTGGTCGGCGAACCGCTGGACACCGCCCGGCTGGGCGAGACCCTGCTGCCCAAACGACTCGCCCTGCCGATCTTCTGCAGCGACCCGCTCTCCTCGGTGGCCTACGCCACCGAGGAGATCCTGCTGATCCTCGCCCTCGGCGGCGTGACCCTGCTGCACCTCGCCTGGTACGCGGCCGCCGCCATCGTCTTCCTGATGGTCGTCGTCGTCGCCTCGTACCGGCAGACCTGCCACGCCTACCCGGGCGGCGGCGGCGCCTACATCGTCAGCTCCGAGAACCTCGGCCCGACCGCCGCGCTGACCGCCGCCAGCGCCCTGCTCGTCGACTACGTCCTCACCGTCGCCGTCTCCGTGGTCTCCGGGGTCGCCGCGATCACCTCGGCCATCCCCTCCCTGCACGACCACATGGTCCTGCTCTCGGTCTGCTTCGTGGTGCTGCTGACCTTGATGAACCTGCGCGGCGTGCGCGAGTCGGGCCGGGTCTTCGCCGTCCCCACCTACGGCTTCGTCCTCGTCATCTACGTCATGTTCGCGGTCGCCGCCGTCCGGCTGGGCACCGGCACCACCATCCGCGCGGAGTCCGCCGACCTGCCGATCACCGCGTCCGGCACCTACACGGGCCTCGCCGTGGTGCTGCTCGCCCTGCGCGCCTTCGCCTCCGGCTGCACCGCCCTCACCGGCGTCGAGGCGATCAGCAACGGGGTCCCCGCCTTCCAGAAGCCCAAGGCCCGCAACGCCGCCACCACGCTCGCGGCCATGGGCGCCCTCTCGGTGACCATGTTCGTCGGCATCACCGTGCTCGCCATGTCCTACAAGGTGCACGTCGCGGCCGACCCCACCGAGCTGGGCCTGCCCGCCGGAACACCGACCTCCACCGCGCTCGCGCAGATCGGCCGCGCCACCTTCGGCAGCTGGGACTTCCTCTTCTACCTGCTCCAAGCCGTCACCGCGGGCGTCCTGATCCTCGCCGCGAACACCGCCTTCAACGGCTTCCCGATGCTCGCGTCGATCCTCGCCAAGGACCGCTACGCACCGCGCCAGCTCTACAACCGGGGCGACCGGCTCGTCTACTCCAACGGCGTCGTGCTCCTCGCGCTCGCCGCCATCGCCCTCATCGTCGCCTTCGACGCCGAGCTGACCCGCCTCATCCAGCTCTACATCATCGGCGTCTTCGTCTCCTTCACCCTCTCCCAGGCCGGCATGGTCCGGCACTGGCGCAAGGAACTCGACTCCACCGCGACCGCCCGCGAGGAGCGCGTCCACATCCACCGCCGCCTCGCCATCAACGCGATCGGCGCCACGATGACCGCCGTGGTCCTGGTCATCGTCCTGATCACCAAGTTCACGCACGGCGCCTGGCTCGTCGTCATCGCCATGCCCCTGCTCTTCATCGGGATGAAGGGCGTCCGGCGCCACTACGACCAGGTCGCCCGGCAGGTGGCCGTCGCCCCCGGCGTCAAACCGCGCAGACCCGCCCGCCACCACGTGGTCGTCCTGGTCGCCTCCGTGCACGCGCCCACCCTCAAGGCCATCGGCTTCGCGATGGGCCTGCGCCCCGACACGCTCACCGCCGTCAGCGTCGCCGCCGACGAGGAGGACGCCGACCGGCTCCGCACGGCCTGGGCCGAGCACGACCCGGGGATCCCGCTCAAGATCCTCCACTCGCCGTACCGGGAGGTCGTCGGCCCGGTGCTCGCCTACGTCCAGGAACAGGCCGCCCAGGAGGGCACGGACATGCTCTCCGTGGTGATCCCCGAGTACGTGGTGGGCCACTGGTGGGAACAGCCCCTGCACAACCAGAACGCGCTGCGCCTCAAGGCGCGGCTGCTCTTCACCCCGGGGGTCGCCGTGATCGACGTCCCGTACCTGCTGGAGTCGGCGCGGCACGACGAACCCGCACCGTAGTCGCGGGCGCGCGGGCGGGCCCTATCCGATGGAGGTGTCCACGACGACCGTGCCCCGGGCGGTCAGGTGCCGGTCGGGCGAGAAGTTCGGCGAGAAACCGAAGGGGAAGCCGTCGTTCTTGTCCGGGCTGTCGCACGGCACGTCGTAGGTCCACTCGACCACGTACCGCCCCGAGTCCGCCGGCAGGGTGAAGGACAGCTCGCCCGCGTAGCCGCCCGTCGCGCACCGGCCGTGGGTGCGCCGGACGGTGTGGGCCGGGGCGTCCGTGGCGTAACGGGCGCGGTACCCGGCCTCGGTGCGCACCTCGGCGGTGGCGACGTAGCGGTGGTCGCGCCAGTCCCAGAACAGGACGTCCCAGCTGAAGCTGTCCGCGCACACCGCGACCTTCACCGCCCACTCCCCGGAGTCCCGCTCCGCCCGGTCCATCGTGACCCGGCAGCGGGCGTTGACCTTCTCCCGACCGCGGTAGGAGCGCTGGGTGCGGCACGATCCGTCGGCCGGGTCCATCGCGGTGCGCCGGGTGAGGACGTCGGAGAGGGTCCCGGAGCCGTCGTAGGCCTCGCCGCCCCCGAAGGCCTCGAAGTCCTCGTACGTCCCGTACTCCCCGTAGCCCGGGTACCCGCCGTACACCGGCCACGGCTCCGACAGCCCCTGCGCCGGCGGCACGTTCTCGTCGGCCGACGGCAGCCGCCCGCCGTCGTCCGGGAGCACCCGGATCCCGGAGATGTCCTGGTCCTCGGAGAGCGCGAGCGTGGCGAAGTTGTCGCCGTCCTCCGCCGGGCGCGGCACCCCGCCCCGACTGAACTCGTGGTCCGAGGGGCACCGGCGGAGCACGAAGAACGCCTCGCTCTCGTGCTTCTCCCAGAACAGGTTGGCGTAGCGGGTGTGGCGGCGGTCGGGGGCCGCGGCCGTCAGCTCCGTCGGCTGCGTCTCGACCAGGTCGCCGTACTCCGCGCGGACCACCGGCCGCCGCCCCTTGAGCAGGTCCCGGCGCCGGGTGTCGTGGGTGAGCGCGCTGTAGTCGCGGTCGCCCCCCGCGACCAGCAGGCAGTGCTCGCGGGCCAGCCGGTAGAAGGGGTGCGCGCGCAGCCCGTCCAGGGCCGGTCCGTCCAGGCCCTGCGCGGCGTAGTGCTTGGCCTGCATCGCGACGTCGCTGAGCAGCATGTCCAGCTCGTACTGGATCTGACGGGAGCGGGCCTGCTCGCGCTCCGCCGCGTAGAACTCGTGGGCCGCCTTCAGCTCGGCGGTGCGGGCGGTGGCCCCGGTGAGGTCCGCCGCGAGTTCGTCGACCCGGCTCACGTCCGTGTCGTGATTGGCCAGGGTGACGAAGAAGTCGGTGGTCTCCCCGTAGGGCTGCGGGGACGGCGCGCCGAAGTGGGTCCAGTGCAGCAGGGTGAGGCGGCCGTTGTAGAGGTCCTTGAACACCACGTACCGGTGGTCGTCCTCGCGCGGGCTGGTCGGACCGAAGTGCCGCGCCCGGATCTCCTTCTCGAACGTGATCCGCCGGTCGTCCGGGGTGATCCGCAGCTGGAACATCCGGCGGCCGTCGCCGCCCGGACGCTCCAGCTCGCGCAGCAGCTCGGAGGTCGGCTCGTCGAAGGTGGGGGGAAGGAAGCCCTGGGGCATGGTGTCTCCCGGTGTGGGGGTCGGTGCGGTGCGTCACCGAGCCTGACCGAAACACCGCCGCCCGCGGGACCCGGTCGCAGCCACCTGACCGGATCGCGTCCCCCGCCCACCGGCCGGGACCGCGCTGCTGATCACCCGGCCGGGCCGGACCGGCGCGGCGCGGACTGCGGCGACTTTGGCGCGGATGCGCCCTGCCCGTCGGCCGCCCGCTGGACCACCGCGGCGTGCGCCAGCGCGAGCTCCACGACGTGGGCCGGGTCGGTCAGCGACCGGCCGGTCAGCTGCTCCAGCCGACGCAGCCGGTTGGAGACCGTGTTGCGGTGGCAGTACAGGCGCTGCGCCGCGTACGTGGTCGAGCCCTGGCAGGCCAGCCAGGTGCCCAGCGTGGTCAGCAGCACCCGGCCGTCCTCCGGGGCCAGCGCCAGCACCGGCCCCAGCACCACGTGGCGCAGCCGTCCCGCGAGCTCGCTCTGACCCGCGACCAGCGCCGCCGGGAGCCGCTCGTCGAGCAGGGCCGTGCGCGGGCTGCCCGGGCCGGTCGTGGTGCGCAGCGCCAGGACGGCCAGGCGCCGGGCCCGGGCGAACTCGGCGGGCGCCGCCACCACCGGGCTCACACCGGCCCGGACGCCCAGGGGCACCAGTAACTCGCGCACCGCCTCCAACGGGTGGTGGCCCAGCTCCACCACCGCGCTCTCCCCGTCCGCCCGGATCCGCCACAGGACGCGCGGCCCGGCCGCGGAGGCGGGCGGACGGGCGACCGGATCGGCGCCGGCGCCCAGCACCAGCACCGCGAACCGGCCCTGCCCCGGCAGCCCGAGCTGGGCGGCCGCGGTGGCGGCCGCCTCGGGCGCCCCGCCGTCGAGCAGGGCGTCCAGCAGCGCCGCCCGCCGCTCCCGGTCACGGCCGCCGCTCGCGCCCTCGGCCCGCCGGTAGGCCTCGGCGGTGGCGTCCGTCTGCTGGTCCAGCACGTCCCACAGCACGCTCGCCCCGGGCAGCAGCCGCGGCAGTGCGGCGCGGTCGTGCGCGGTCACCGCCTCGGTCAGCGTCTGCCACAGCAGCCGCCCCGCCTGCCGGTGGGTCCGCAGCAACGAGGAGAGCGGCAAGCCCTGTTCGGCCCGCAGCGCCCCGACGGAACGCGCTTCCGTGAGGTCCACCGGCAGCCCGCGGGAACTACGGACCACCGCCTCGACGGTCTGGCGCAGCTGCCGGTGCGCACGCTCGCGCAGCTCGGCCCGGCCGAGCGGAGCGGCGTACGCGGGGTCCTCGGCCAGGGTCCGCTCGGCCAGCCGGTCCGCCGCCACGGCGATCCGCCGGGCCAGGTCCTCGCGTATCTCCTCGATGATCCGCTCCATCGAGGCAGCGTGACACGGGAACGCCTCCGGTGGGGAGGGCCTGGACCCCGCTCGTCCTCACGGCGCCGCGAGCTCGTCCTGCTCCGTCCCCGGTATGCCCAGGCCGGCGAAGAGCAGCGCGGTCAGCTGCTCGGCGAAGACGGCCGACTCGGTCAGGGCGCGGCGGATCAGCGGCTCGTCCGCGGTCAGGCCGGCCGCCGCGGACCAGGCGAGGGCCCCGCTGATCGCGGCGGCGACCGGATAGCGGTCCACCGGTACGTCGTAGTCCGTCGCCGTCTCGCGGTCCAGCAGCCCCCGCCAGCCGCTCCCGTCCGGCGCGGCGGCCCGCACGAAGCCGACGTCGCTGTCGAGGTAGTCGACCACGATCGCGGGCGCACCCGTCGCCTCGACCAGGCGCGCCAGCGAGCGGCCGTCCGCGTCGCCGAACTCCGCGAACTGCCACTCCCCGGCGGGCGGCTCGGCCTCGTCGACGTCCGTGAAACCGGCCGCGTCCATCAGGTCCGCCAGCCGCGCCGCGGACCGGATCGCCAAAGATCCCCCTGAATTTCCCATGGATGGAAGGTAACGGACGCCACCGACAACGCCCCGGCGGCGCCCGTGCGGGGCGGGCGGGGCGCTGTCGGCGACGGGCGCCGGGAAGGGGGCGCGGTACTGCTTTGCTCCCGGAGGGTCCGGCTTGGGACACTGCGGGAGTGAATGCGACCGACTTGTTCCATCAGATGCTCCGCGAGCGCATAGCCCCGGCACTGCGCGAAGCGGGCTTCACCGGCACCGGCCGGGAGTACCGGCTCGCGGTCGCCGCCCCCGACCACGCCCTGATCGGCTTCCAGCGCAGCGCGGGTTCCACCCCGGACCGCTGCCGTTTCACCGTCAACCTCCGCGCCGTCGGATACCAGGAGCACGAGGACCTGCGACGGCTGCGGCCCGTGCTCGGCACCCGGCTGTCGGCCAACCACGTCGGCCCCGTCGGCTGGCACGCCCGCATCGGCGCCCTGCTCGGCCACCCGCACGACCACTGGTGGACGATCACCGACGAGCAGAGCGCCTCGGTGGTCGCCGAGGACGTGGTGGACCTGGTGCAGCGCCACGCCGTACCCGCCCTCTGGGGCCGGCTGACCGGTCACCCGCCGGTGCCCGGGCCCGTCGTCGACCCGCTCCCCGAGTGCCTCCACAGCGGCTGCGTGAACCACCCGGACGCGGTGGACGAGGAGGCGGACCACGCGGGCGGGTACGCCTTCGACGCCGCCGACCTCATCGGCACCGTCGTCTACGAGGTGGGGGAGCGCCAGGCCTGGCCCTACCTCGTCTTCCACGACGAGGAGGCGCAGGCGGAGGGCCGCATCACCATCGACGCCTCGTGGCGGCTGGCGCAGCCGGACTTCGGCTGGGTCCGGGTGGGCCACGACCAGGCGGGCGACGAGCGGATCGTGCGTTCCCCGGGCGCCACCCTCCCCCAGCACAAGATGGCCGTGCTCGGCGAGCTCGGCCTGTGCCGGGTCTCGGACGCCGAGGTCGAGCCCGACGGATCGCTGCACATCTGCTTCGAGCAGGGCACCCCGCGCGACGCCTGCATCACGGTCTCCGGCACCCCGCACGCCATGACGGTCGCCACGCCCTGGCGGTTCGACGGCTGGACCCGCGCCTGACGGGGACGCGATCGGACCTTCGCCGATCTCGTGCCCGCCGTGACGCGAGTCAGCTGGTGTTGCGGGCGGCGAAGGACTTTGATGGGTTTGCCAGGCCGCCTACCGGAGCAGGGGGACTACTCATGGGCACCGAGCAGACTCAGCGGGACAGCGCACCCCACAGCACACCCACCCTCATCGGTTCCGTCCAACGGGCGCTGCGCCTGGTGGAGGCCATGGACGCCGAGGGCGGTGCGACGGCGAAACGGCTGGCGCGGATCACCCAGATCCCCCTCCCCACCGTCTACCACTTGCTGCGCACGCTCACCCACGAGGGCTACGTCCGACGCGAGGGCGGGGCCTTCCGGCTGGCCGACGGCCGGCCCCTCCCGCTGGCCTCCTGACCACAATTGATCAGGGGATGACCGGTCTTGGGCGGCATCCGGCCACCGGTCCGTAAGCATCAAGCGCATGTTCCAAGGGAAAATGCCAGAACACCCTTCAGCGGTGTTGAACTTCAGTAAGTTCCTCTCTGTCGCGCCGCACGACCGTGCACCACGCACGACCGGCCGGGAGGGGAACCCGCGTGCCCGGGATCGACGAATGCCTGCTCGAAGCCATGACGCTGCCCGGTGCGCGAGGGGCCGCGCTGGTGGACTGGAGCAGTGGACTGGCCCTCGGCACCGCGGGGGAATCACCGGTGGGGGACCACGAGACCACCGCCGCGGAGACCGCGGAGCTGGCCCGGGCCGCCGCCGAATACGAGTCCTTCGCGCCCGGTCCGCCGGACGGGGACGGCCGCCCCGCCCCCGGTGACGAGGAGGGCCCGCCCATCGAGGACCTGATCGTCACCACCCGCACCGGCTACCACGTGCTGCGCTTCGTCGAGACGAGCTTCGACAGCAGTGTCTTCCTGCACCTGTGGCTGGACCGGTCCCTGGGCAACCTCGCCCTCGCCCGGCTCAGACTCAGGGACCTGGCGGAAGGGCTGGTGCTCAGATGACCACCGCGCCCTTCGCCGCCGACACCGTGTCCGGCCCCACCGCCGTCTCCCCGCTGCTCACCCGGCTCGCCGCCGAGCGGGCCACCGGAGCCCTCCTGCGCGACCGCGGCACCCTCTTCCTGGAGGACGGACGGATCGTGCACGCCGAGAGCCCGGCCACTCCGGGCCTCGACGTCCTGCTCACCAAGGGCGGCGGACTCGCCCCCGAACGCTGGCGGGAGGCCGTGGACCGGGCCGGAGCCCGTCGCCAGGTCGCCCGGTTCCTCGTCGACAGCGGCGGGCTCGCCGGCGGCGAACTGGAGATATGCCACCTCGCCGCGATCTTCGACGCCGCATTCTTCGCGCTCTCCCCGGGCAGCGGACCCTCGCGCTTCCGGCGCGGGGCCACCCACTGGATCGGCTCGGTGCGCTCCGTACCGGCCGCCGCCGTGGAGCGCGAGACCCGGCGCCGGCGCGAACTGCTGGACGCGGTGTGGCCGTACCCGCTGCTCGACACCTCGCCGGTGGTGCCCCGGGCGGCCGCGCCCGGCCAGACCGTCACCAGCCGCCAGCGCATCCTGCTGCGGCAGGCGGACGGGGTGCGCACCCCCGCCGCACTGGCCTGGGTGCTGGGACGCCCCGCCTTCCACACGCTGCTCGACGTACGGCGGCTCGCCGCCGCCGGTCTGGTCGAGACCCCCCACGCACCGGTGCCCGGGCCCGCGGCGGAGCCGTTGCCGCAGTGGTTGACCGAGGCCCAGACCCCGGACGTGGCTCTGCTCCGCCGGTTACGCGACGCACTGGAGGCAAGCCTGTGAGGCTCCCGCTGCGACCGCGCGCCGACCGGCGGCAGGCCGAACGGGGGCGTCAAACCGAAAGGAGACTGCCCATGGTGCCCGCCGAGGCCGAAGCCGAGATCCTCGCAGAGCTGCGGCGGCTGCGGGCCCGGGTCCCCCAGCTCACCGGAGCCCTCGCCGCCAGCGCCGACGGGCTGGTGCTCGCCCGGGACACGGCCGCCACCGAGGCGGAAGCCGTGGCGGCGCTGACCGCCGCGGCCCTCGGAGTGGCCCAGCGGCTCAGCGACAGCACCGGACAGGGCGACTTCCGGGAACTGCTCGTCCGGGGCGAGCACGGGTACGTCGCCACCTACGCCGCGGGGGACGCCGCGGTCCTCACCCTGATCGCGGAGCCGCGCGCCAACGTCGGCCGGCTCCATCTGGAAGCCCGCCGCTCCAGCCTGCGGATCGCCGAGCTGATAGACGGCGTCCTCGGCCGCCGCGGCCCGCAGGCCATCGAGGGACCCCGCTGACCCCGAGCACCACGCACCGCACCACCTGCCATCACCGCACCACCCATCGCCCCATCACCAGTAGGAACACCGGAAAGGAATCCCCCATGGCCAACGTGGAGACCGCCCTCAAGGAGACCACCACCATCGACGGCGCCATCGGCGCCGCCCTGGTCGACTACGGCAGCGGCATGGCCCTCGGCACCGTCGGCGGCGGCAAGGACTTCGACCTCTCGGTCGCCGCCGCGGGCAACACCGACGTGGTGCGCGCGAAGGTGCGCACCATGGAGCTGCTCGGCCTCAAGGACGAGATCGAGGACATCCTCATCACCCTCGGCTCGCAGTACCACCTCATCCGGCTGCTGCGCGGCCGCAACGCGCAGGGCCTCTTCCTCTACCTGGCGCTCGACAAGGAACGGGCCAACCTCGCGATGGCCCGGCACCATCTCAAGCGGATCGAGGCGGAACTCGAGGTCTGACGGCACGTTCATTCACGGTGGGGTGGCGAGCGGTCGAATTCTTTGCCGTTCGCCCCCGTCACCTGCGATGTTTTGTCCGGATTGGGTGGAGTTTATAATCCCGTTACAGAGTAAGATGCTGTAATTAGCTGATCATTGACTGACAGACCCGCTGGAGAATTCGTCACCCATGCCCCCGCGCCTGAGCATCGTCGTCCCTGTCTACAACGTCGAGCTCTACCTCGATGAGTGCCTGGAGTCTCTCGCCGCGCAGACGTTCGGCGACTTCGAAGTCATCATGGTCGACGACGGCTCGACGGACACGAGTGCCGTCATAGCCAAGGCCTTCGCCGCACGGGACGGTCGCTTCCGACTGGTCATGCAGGAGAACGCCGGACTCGGCGCCGCCCGCAACGCCGGCGCCCGGCACCTGTCGGAGGGTAGCGAGTACCTCGCCTTCGTCGACAGCGACGACACCCTGCCGGCGAACGCCTACCAGCTGATGGTGGACACCCTCGACGAGACCGGCTCCGACTTCGTCGGCGGCAACGTCCTGCGGTTCCGCTCGGTCGGCATGAACCAGTCGTGGGGGCACAAGGCGCCCTTCGCCAAGACCCGGCTCAAGACGCACATCTCCAAGTTCGCCCCGCTCGTCACCGACCGGACCGCCTGGAACAAGGTCTACCGGCGCACCTTCTGGGACGAGCACGGTTTCCAGTACCCGGAGGGCATCCTCTACGAGGACGCCCCCGTCAGCATCCCCGCGCACTACTTCGCCGCCAGCGTCGACGTCCTCAGCGACGTCGTCTACCACTGGCGCGTCCGCGAGACCGGCGAGCGCTCGATCACCCAGCGCTCCACCGACCCGGTCTCGCTCGTCGACCGCGTCACGTCCGTACGCCTGGTCCGCGACGCCCTCCAGGCCAAGTCCGGCGCCAAGTACGCCCGTTACCTGCGCGACTACGACCACAACGTGCTGAGCGAAGAACTCCCGCTCATCTACAAGTACGTGCCCGAGGGCGGCCAGGACTTCCGCGACGCCTTCGTCCGCGACGTCGGCGCCCTGGTCCGCGAGATCGGCAGCGAGCCCTGGAGCGACCTCACCGTCGCCGACCGGCTCAAGGCCTACCTCGCCGGCGAAGGCCGCGTCGAGGACTTCATCGCGCTCCTCAAGCACCAGGGCGACTTCTCCTACAGCGTCCCGGTCAAGGGCCTCGCCCGACCGCAGGCCGACTACCCCTTCCTCCAGGGCCGCCCGCCGGTCCCGGCCAAGGTGCTCACCCTCGGCCCGCGCGAACGCCGCGTCGTCAGCAAGCTCGAACACGCGGCGTGGAGCGGCGGCAAGCTGCTGCTGCGCGGCTACGCCCTGCCCGGCCACCTCGGCGCCGAGAGCCGCCTGGGCTCCCGCAAGATGCTGATCTTCCGGGAGAAGGGCAAGCGCCGCCGTACGGTCGTCAACACCCGCACCGTCGCCGCGCCCATGGCCACCGTGAACGCGGCGCACCTCGCGCTGCGGCACGCCGACTGGGCCGGTTTCACCGCCGTCGTCGACCCCTCCGTCTTCCAGCAGGGCGGCAAGTGGCGCGACGGCACGTGGACCACCTCGATCGCCGTCACCGGCGCCGGTGGTCTGCACCGCGCCCGGCTCAAGGGCGGCGACCACGACAGCGGTCTGACCCCGCCCGCCCACTGGGTGGCGCCCGACGTCCGGATCGTCCCCACCGTCGCCGGTGCGCTGACCGTCACGGTCGAGGTCGTCCGCGCCCGGGTCCTGGACGTGCGCCCCGACGCCGACGGCACCGGCTTCGTGGTCAGCGGTGAGCTCGCCGCCGACTTCGGCGCCGGAGCCGCCCTGCGCGCCCAGCACCAGAACAGCGGCACCGTCGTGACGCTCCCGCTGGAGACCACCCCGGGCGCCCACGGCGGCCGCAGCGCCTTCACCGTGCGCGTGCCCGTCGCCGACCTGGCCGCCGTGCCCGACGCGGTGCCCGCCCCCGGCGAATGGCTCCCCGAGCCGTGGAACCTGTCGGTGACCCGGGCCGACGGCACCGCCGTCGACCTCGCCCACGACGAGCGCGGCGGGTTCACCGGCCTCGTGGTGCCCGTCCCCGGGGACGACACCGGCCGCTCCGTCTTCGTCAAGCGCACCGCCGTCGGGCACCTCTGCTTCGCCCTCCAGCCGTCGCCGCCGCTGGTGGAGAGCGTCACGGCCGAGGACGGCAGGCTGACGCTGCGCGGCACCTACCTGCCGCCCGCCGACAGCGCCGACGAGCCGCACGAGCTGGTCCTGCACAACTGGCACGGCGAGGAGTACAGCTACCCCGTCACCCTCGGCGACGGCCGCTTCGAGGCCTCCTTCGTCCCGGTGCTGCCCGAGCACTTCGCGGGGCGGACCACGCTGCCGCACGGCCGCTGGTGGCCGACGCTGCGCCCGGTCAGCCGCGGCGGCGTCACCGCGAGCCTGCTCGGCGTCGACCGGGGCGCCCCGGTCCAGATGCTCGCCCCCGCCCTCGGCAGCGGCCCCGCCGGCCTGACCGTCGACGGCCGGCGGATGCGCGTGGAAGCGCGCTTCTTCGACCGCATGGCACTGGTCGTCGACCAGCTGCTGACCCCGCACGACCGCTCCCGCTACGCGCAGCGCATCGCCCGCGACGTGACCTACCCGCAGCAGCGCCAGGCCCCGGTCAAGGACATCGTGGTCTACGACACCTTCCAGGGGAACGGCGCGGGCGACTCGCCGCGCGCCATCCACGAGGAGCTGGTGCGCCGCGGCGAGAAGCTGGAACACGTCTGGCTGGTCCGCGACGGCCACACGGAGGTCCCGCCGACCGTGCGCGCCGTGCAGTACCGCAGCCTGGAGGCGTGGGACATCCTGGCCCGCGCCCGCTACTACGTCGCCAACGACAGCGTGCCCGCGCCGTTCTTCCGCCGCGAGGGCCAGGTCGTCGTACAGACCTGGCACGGCACGCCGCTCAAGCAGATCGGCCACGACTTCATCCACGACTACTACTCGAGCCCCGAGGTGCTCGAAGCGCTGGAGCACGACAGCGCCCAGTGGTCGCTGCTGGTCTCCCCGAGCAGCTTCGCCACGCCCATCCTCAAGCGCGCCCTCGGTTTCAAGGGCGAGGTCATGGAGGTCGGCAGCCCGCGCGCCGACGCCCTGGTGCGCCCCGACGCCGACCGGATCGCCGAGGTCCGCCGCCGTCTTGGGCTGCCCGAGGGCAAGAAGGTCGTCCTCTACATGCCGACCTGGCGCGAGAACAACGAGGGCTGGTCCAACGGCTACAAGCTCGACCTGCGCATCGACCTCGACGAGGCCCGGCGCGAGCTGGGCGAGGACCACGTACTGCTGGTCCGCGGCCACTACCGGGTGACCGAGCAGGTCCGCGACGCGGTCCGCGACGGCTTCGTCCTGGACGTGTCCCGCTGGGCCGACACCACGGACCTGCTGCTGGTGGCCGACGTCCTCATCTCGGACTACTCGTCCGCGATGTGCGACTTCGCGCTCACCGACCGGCCGATCCTGCTGTTCACCTACGACCTGGCGCACTACCGCGACACGCTGCGCGGCCTCACCGTCGACCTGGAGGCCAAGGGCCCGGGTCCGCTGCTGCACGACGCGACGAGCCTGCTCGCCGCGGTGCGCGACGCGGACGCGATCGGCGCCGAGTACGCGGAGCGGCGCGCGGCCTTCCGCGCGGAGTTCTGCGACCTGGACGACGGCCGGGCCGCCGAGCGGGTCGTCGACCGCATGCTGGAGATGTAGCCCGTACGGGTGCTTCGCAGACCGGTCCCGGGCGCACCGATGAGAATCGGGCCCGGGACCGGTCTGTATGGGAGGGACGAGAACCCGCCCACACCCGCTGGAGGCATTCATGATCAGCAAAGGCTTCACCACGTGCCTGTGGTTCGACGGCACCGCGGAAGCGGCCGCCGACTTCTACCTCTCCGTCTTCAAGGACGGCAGGCGCGGCCGGATCGGCCACTACACCGACGCGGGCCCCGGCGAGGTCGGGTCCGTGATGGTCGTCGAGTTCGAGGTCAACGGACAGAAGTTCGTCGCCCTCAACGGCGGCCCCCTCTTCACCTTCACCGAGGCCGTCTCCTTCCAGATCCACTGCTCCGACCAGGCCGAAGTGGACCACTACTGGGAGGCGCTGACCGCCGACGGCGGCGCGGAGTCCCAGTGCGGCTGGCTCAAGGACCGCTTCGGCCTGTCCTGGCAGGTCGTCCCGGCCGAGGTGATCGACCTGATCAGCGACCCCGACCCGGAGAAGGCCGCACGGGCCAGCGCCGCCGTGTACACGATGAAGAAGATCGACCTGGCGGCGGTGCGCACGGCCCACGCGGGCGGCTGAGCCGCGGGGCCGGGGCGCAGCGATTAGACCTGGACCTCCTGGAGCCGGTCGAGGAGCGCGGGCAGGGCGCTTCCGATCGGTTCCCGGATCACCTCGTCGGCGAGCGGGTCGTACGGGGTCTCCTCCGCGTTCACGATGATCAGCCGGGCGCCGTGCTCGGCCGCGATCCCGGCCAGCGAGGCGGCGGGCTGCACCTGGAGGGTGCTGCCCACGGCGATGAAGACCTGGCAGCCCTTGGCCACCGCCACGGCCTGCGCCAACACCTCGGGATCGAGGCGCTCGCCGAACATCACGGTCCCGGCCTTGAGGATCCCGCCGCAGGTCAGGCAGGCGGGGTCGGGCTCGCCCGCCGCGACCCGGTCCAGGGTCTCGGACATCGGGGAGCGGACGTGGCACCGGGTGCAGACGACGGCCCGGGCGGTTCCGTGCAGCTCGAAGACCTTGCGGTCGGGCATTCCGGCGAGCTGGTGCAGCCCGTCGACGTTCTGGGTGACGACCCGCACCGGGGTCCCGGCGCGCTCCATCGCGGCCACGGCCAGGTGCGCCGCGTTGGGCAGGGCGCCGAGCGCGGCGATCTCGGCGCGCATCAGCCAGGACCGCCGCCGGATCTCCGGATCCGCCATGTAGTACTCGTAGGTCACCAATTTTTCGGCGCCGGGCTCCCGGCGCCACAGGCCCTGCGGCCCCCGGTAGTCCGGAATCCCGGAATCGGTGGACATTCCGGCCCCGCTGAACACGACGACGAGTGGCTTCCCCATGCCCCGACCCTACGCAGCCCCCGCCCCCCGGGGCGAAGCATTAAGCGGCGCGCCGACCGGCCGGTGGCGCCGGTGGCGTCACTGCACGCAGAACTCGTTGCCCTCGGGGTCCGCCATCACCACGTGCGACATGCCGTGCTCCGCCACCGTCCGCAGCACCGTGGCCCCCAGCGCGGTCAAGCGCTCGCTCTCCGCGTCCCGCCGCTCCGGACCGAAGTGCAGGTCGATGTGCATCCGGTTCTTGCCCTGCTTGGGCTCCGGCACGGCGTTGAAGAGCACGCGGCGCCCCAGCCCGACCCCGGTCGCCGGGTCGACCGGGTCCTCGGGGTGGCGCACGGCCGCGGCGCCGCGCCACACCTTCCGGCCGTCCACCACCATCCAGTCGGCGTCCGTGACCGCGCCGAAGCCGATCAGCCGCTCGATCAGCTCGGAATGCTCCTCCTGCGCGTATCCCAGCGCCGCCGACCAGAACCGCGCGAGGCGCAGCGGATCGGCACAGTCGACGACGAGTTTCCACTGCACAGCGGTCATGGGGTCCTCCGCGAGGGATCGGATCCTGTTCTGGGATCCCGTTATATCCGGGCCCACTGACATCAGCTGAGTACGGGTACTCACGTCCGCGCGGCGCGCGTTGGCGATACTGATCGTTCGGCCCCGCCCGCGGGGTACCACCCGTCAGGGACCCTGGAGACGTTTTGACACCCCGCCGCATTCCCGCTGCCGTCCTCTCGGTCTGCGCCCTGCTCGCGCTGACCGGCTGCGGCACCACGTCGACCACGGGGGGCGGCGCCGATCCGGTCCCGGCCGTTTCCCCGAGCGTGGACTACGCGGCCCGCGCCCGGGCGGCCGCGGCCCGGCACGACCAGCTGTACCCCGAGATCGCCGCGCGGTGCGCGGACCGGGCCACCGGCCTGCCGGAGGCGCCGCAGGGCAGCGCCGGGACGGATCCGGAGGCGGACAAGTACGCCGAGAACCACGCCTTCAAGCGGGAACTGCCCGACACCCCCAGGGAGCAGTGCCTCGGCCGGGCCCACGCGGACCGCATCCGGGCGGCCCTGACGGGGGAGGGCAGGACGGTCCCGCACACCGAGGCGGAGCTGCGGACCGCGCTGGAGGGGCTCGGCTACGCGGTGGATCCGGGCGTCATCAAGAGCGGTCCGGGGCAGACCGGCACCCTCTGGTTCCAGCTGCGCGTCCACGAGGGCGGGCCCTGCGTCGGCGGCCAACTGCACGACCCGGTGCGGATCGAGACCCACGGCTCGTACATGGAGGGCGGCTGCTGGGAGCCCCGGGGCGGTCACTGACGGGCCGTCGGCCGCGCGGGCACCGTACCGGGACGGACCGCACCTCTGGTACAACACCGCACATGAGCGCATTCGAGATCGTCGGCGCGAGCGCCGCGGACATGGAACTGTTCCGGGCGTGGTCCGACGACGAAGGATGGAATCCCGGTGACACCGACCGGTTGGCCTTCGCCGTGGCCGATCCGCGCGGCTTCCTCGTGGGGCGCCTGGACGGCGAGCCCGTGGCCTGCGTCTCGGCGGTCCGCTACGGCGCCGGGTTCGGCTTCGTCGGCTTCTACATCGTCCGCCCCGCCGTGCGCGGGCAGGGGTACGGGATCCAGCTCTGGCACGCGGCCATGGCCCGGCTCGACGGGCGCCTCGTCGGCCTGGACGGGGTCGTCGCCCAGCAGGACAACTACCGCAAGTCCGGCTTCCGTTCGGCCTGGAACAACGTCCGCCACGAGGGCGTTCCCGGCGACTTCGGGAGCCCCGGCGCCGGCATCGAGGTGATCGACGCCCGCTCGCTGCCCTTCGCCGAACTGGCCGCCTACGACCGGCGGTTCTTCCCCGAGCCGCGCGATTCCTTCCTCGCGGCCTGGACCGGGCTGCCGGGCCGCACGGCGCTCGCGGCCGTCCGCGACGGGCGGGTGGAGGGTCTCGGGGTGATCCGGCCGTGCAGTGCGGCCTCGCGGATCGGTCCGCTCTACGCCGCCACCCCGGCCGTCGCCGCCGCCCTGATCCAGCGGCTGGCGGCGACGGTGCCCGGGGCCCCGGACGGGGGAGCGGGACCGGTGGCGGTGGACGTGCCCGACGCCAATCCCGCCGCCCTCGCCCTCGTGTCCGGACTCGGCCTGGTCCCCACCTTCGAGGCCGCCCGGATGTACACGGGCCCCGCGCCGGAGGTCGACCTCCCCGGTCTCTACGGGGTGACCAGCCTCGAACTGGGCTGACCCGGGGCGATCGTCAGAACGCGAACAGGGAGCCGCTGCCGCCCCGCATCGCGCAGCGGTTGGCGAAGGTGTGCTGGTAGGTGTAGTGCTTGCCCTGCCACACTCCGTCGGCCGTGACCGTCACCGGGTCCCATTCCCTGGTGCACGGCCCGGCGGAGCCGCCGCGGGTGATCGTGTCGGCCTGCCCGGCGGCCGCGAGTAACTCCGTACACGCGCCGGCCGGGTCCGGGTGGGTCCCGCTCGGGCGGGGTGCGCAGACGAGCGTCACGGCGCGCAGGACCGTTCCGTTGCGGGCGTCGTCGCCCGCCGTGATCCCGAGCACCAGCGCGGACGGCGCGTAGAGGCTCTCGGTGCCGGAGGGCGCGGCGTCGGCCGCCCCCGACCCGGCCAGTGCGGTGAGCGCGGTGAGCGCCATGGCCGCGGAAGCGAGACCCATACCCCTTGCGATGGACCGCATTTCGAACACTCCCTTGGGTGGTTGTTTCGGATAACGGACACGAGTGTTGCCCACCCAGGGCGCGTCCGCTCACCCGCACCCCCATTTCACGTCACCGAAAGCGACCAGGTGATTGCTGGTTGTGTCGGTCCGGACTCCTGTGACCTGTAGGAAAACCTGTATAGAACCTGTATACGAAACGGCCGAAGATCGGTCCGTCGACATCGGGCCAGCCGACGCCCGCGGCAGGCCGGTATCCGGTCGGTGCGGGGCCCGGCGGCGCGGCCGCGGGGCCGGGCGGAAGGCGCGAAAGCCCTAGTGGGGGGCGTACAGGTCGAGCAGGCGGGTGCGGGTCTGGTGCAGGCGGTGGGCCAGTACCCGGCCCACCCAGTGGCCCACGGCGGAACCGAAGGCCGGGTCGGCGTCCATCAGCATCCGGACCGTGGTTCCGTCGAACTCGTACGCGCGCACCGGGGTCATCGCCTCGGCGCCCAGCTGCCAGACGTAGGGCGGGAACAGCCACGACCAGCCCACCAGCTCACCGGGGCCGAGGCTCTCCACCGGGGTGGGCCGGCGGCCGGGGACCGGGATCTCCAGGGTGACGGTGCCGGAGCGCACGATCCAGAAGGTTTCGGCGCGGTTTCCTTCGTCGAAGATCCGCGCGCCCTCGGGGAAGTTGACCTCGTGGGCGTGGCTCATCAGCCGCCCGCGGTGTTCCGTGGACAGGGCGGCTGCGATCCGGATGGGGGAAGGGTTGCTCACGACGGCCTCCGATCGGGACCCCCCGCTCCACCCAGTGTCGCCGACCGGCGGCCCGATGGCCGTTCCCGGGCGCGATCCGCCGTCATTCGTCGCCGTTGGCCTCCAGGCAGGCCAGCTCCATCGCGTCGAGCACCGCCTCGTAGCTGCGCTGGCTCAGCTCCGCGACGTTCTCTATCTGGGCGGTCGCCCACGCGGAGAGGGTCATCACGAGGACCCGCAGCCCGTCCGTGCCGTGCTCGGCGAGGATCGCGTCCGCGAGGACCATCGCGTCCTCCGGCACCCGCTCCGGCGGCTCCAGCCCGGCCAGCTCCCGCAGCAGCGTGATGGTGCGGCGCGAGATCTCCGGGGTGATCCTCGCCAGCCGCATGTCTTCTTCCCTGTCCATCCGCCCCCGCCTTCCGTCGACCGAGCCGATCCCCCTGCAGGCACGGTAGAGGGGCCGGGGCCACGGCGTGGCGCTTTCTCCAGGGTGCCCGCCCGCCGGGGACCCGGCGGGCGGCCCCGTCGCCCTTCCGTCGGCGGCGACCGGCCGGTAACTTGACCGCGTTCATTCATGTCTGACAGGCGACCGGACCGGCAGGTGCGAGATGCAGAGCCCCCTGAACGTGGCCCGCCACGCCCTTCTGCGGTGTGCGCCGCTGCTGTGCGCGCTGCTGGTCACGGCCCTCGCCGTACCGGCCGGACCGGCGCGGGCCGCCGGGGACCGGCAGGAGCGGGAGGCGGCGGCGGGCGCCGTCCCGGCGGCCGCGGCGACCTGGACGCCGCCGCTGTCGACCCGGGGCCGCTACGTCGTGGACGCGAAGGGCGAGCGCATGCGGCTGCGCTCCGGGAACTGGGACGGCGCCCAGGGCTCCTGGAACGGCTCCGGGAACGCGGCCGACCCCGCCACCCACCACGCGGGTCAGGACTCCCACGGGATTCCGCTCGGCCTCGACCGGACCCCGATCGCGGCCCTGCTCGCCGACTTCCACGCACTGGGCCTCAACAGCATCCGGCTGCCCTTCTCCGGCGAGATGCTGCGCACCACCGCCCCCGTCCCGGACGCGGCGGTGGCGGCCAATCCGACGCTGCGCGGGAAGACGCCGTTCCAGGTGTACGACGCGGTCGTCGCGGCGCTGACCGCCGACGGATTCGCGGTCATCCTCAACAACCACACCAACACCACCCGGTGGTGCTGCGGCCTGGACGGCAACGAACGCTGGAACAGCGGGCGTTCCACCGCCCAGTGGGCCGACGACTGGGTCTTCCTCGCCCGGCACTACCGCGGCAACCCGCGGGTGGTCGGCGCCGACCTCTACAACGAGGTGCGCCGCGACACCCTGGACGACCCCAACTGGGGCCTGGGCGACGGCCACGACTGGTACGCGGCGGCCGAGGAGGCCGCCGACCGGATCCTCACCGAGGCCAACCCCGACCTGCTCGTCGTCATCGAGGGCATCAACTGGACCGGCATCCCGCTGGACGGCCTGCCGCACGGCCGCCCCACCCTGACCCCCGTGCGCACCCTCTCCCACACGCTCGTGGCCTCGGACAAGCTGGTCTACTCCGCCCACTTCTACGGCTACACCGGGCCCCACCACAGCGGCGCCACCGGGCTCGGCGAGACCCATGACCCGCGCTACCAGGACATGAGCGCCGCCGAACTCGAACAGACCCTGTACGACCAGGCCTTCTACGTCGCCGCGGAGAGCGGCAACCACTTCACCGCCCCGGTGTGGATCAGCGAGTTCGGCATCGGGGCCGGTGAGGGCGGCGCCGCGCAGCGGACCTGGTTCAACCGCCTCACCTCGTACCTGGCCACCTCCGACGCCGATTTCGCGTACTGGCCGCTGGTCGGCTGGAGCACCACGGCGCAGGGCGCGCCGGGCGGCGACGACTGGGCCCTGCTCCGCTACGACGCCGCGGGCCGCCGCACCGGCGTCCTGGACCCGGGGGACTGGCGCACCGCCCCCTGGGCCGCCCTCGCCGCCTCCGCCGGGCGCGTCGGGCCGGTAGCCCCCGTCACCCGCTGGTCGATGCTGACCACCGACCACCGCGACCAGGTCGCCTCGCTGCTCACCCGGGCCACCGGCGACTGGGACGGCGGCGCCCGCAAGGCGGTCTGCCCCGATGGCTCCGGGCTGGTCGGCCTGAGCCACACCGGGGGCCGGGGCCTGTGCGTCGGCTCGGGGCTGCGGGCCGCGACGGGCGCGCAGAGCGTGGTGCGCGACGAGCGGTACGTACCGGCCGGTGGCGACTGGGCGGGCGGCTACACGAAGCTCCAGTGCCCGGCGGGCCAGTTCCTGATCGGGTACAGCGTGCGCGGCGAGCGGCTCTCCGCGGCCCTGTGCGCGCCGGGCCGCGCCGGTCTCGCCGGAGCGGGCCGCACGGTCTGGTTCGACCGGGGCGACAACCGGCCGCCGGGCGCGGCGGGCGGGGAGTTCGCCTACGGCGCCTACAAGGGCCAGTGCCTGCCCACGGAGTACGCGGCGGGCATCGCCTTCACCACCCGGGTCGGGTCCCGGCCCTCCGCCGCGGCGCTCCTGTGCCGCGCCGCGCCGGTCGGCTGAGGGGGCGCCGGGCGCGTCGGGAGCGCGCTTTTGCGCATCCGATGGGTCAAGTGTGGTGAACGCGGCGCGAAATCGTCCTAGTGTGCGCCCTACGCACGGCACCGGTTCGGCTGTTTCCGGCCATGTGCGCACACGCACCGCCGTGCACCTTCATCACCTCGCACTGTGAACTGGGGGGTTCATGCGCAGATCCAAAGGCCTGGCGGCCGCTCTCGCCCTGGCCCTGTCCGGTGGCGCCACCGCCATCGGTCTGGGCCTCGTACCACAGGCCGCGGCGCTCACGCCGCCCGTGGCCTTCACCGCCGACGCGCTGTCGACCTGGCAGCCCAACGGGGTCGTCTGGGCGCTCGCCGAAGCGAACGGCACGATCTTCGCCGGTGGCACCTTTTCGGCCGTCCGGCCGCCCGAGGGCGGCGCCGGGGCCGAGCAGTCCGCGGTCAACTTCGTCGCCCTCGACGCGGCGACCGGCGCCCCGACGGCCTGCAAGCTCTCCTTCACCGTCGGCGGCGGCACCGCCACCGTCCGTGCGCTGGCCCTGTCGCCCGACAAACAGACCCTGTACGCGGGCGGGTACTTCGGCGCCGTCAACGGCACGCCGGTCTCCAGCCTCGCCGCGATCGACGTGGCGACCTGCACCCCGAAGGCCGCGTTCCACCCGTCCTTCGCGGCCACGGTCCGCGCGCTCGCCGTCACCGACGACACCGTCTACGCGGGCGGCGACTTCCTGACCGTCCAGGGCCAGTCGCGCCAGCGCTTCGCCGCCGTCGCCACGGCCGACGGCGCCCTGCGGCCCTTCACGGCCGACGCCGACGAACCGGGCCGCGCGGTCGAAGTGACCCCCGACGGCCAGAACGTGCTGATCGGCGGCGACTTCTTCACCGTCAACGGTGCGAACACCCACGCGCTCGCCGTCGTGGACGCCACCAGCGGCGCCCTCGCCAAGTCCTACCCCGGCTTCATCGAGACCAACTCGGTGGTCAAGGACATCGCCGTCGACGCCACCGGCTTCTACACCGGCAACGAGGGCACCGGGGGCGGGGTCTTCGACGGCCGGATCGCGCTCGACCTCGACGGCTTCGGCCAGCGGTGGCGCGACACCTGCCTCGGCGCCACCCAGGCCGTGCTGCCCTACCAGAACGTGCTCTACAGCGCCTCGCACGCGCACGACTGCTCCAGCGTCGGGGAGTACCCCGACGGGCAGCGCCACCACCTGCTCGCCGAACCCACCACCAGCACGGCGAAGCTGGGCTGGGCCCCCGACACCAACGACGGCATCGGCGAGGGCATCGGACCGCGCGTGATGACGGTCGGCTCCAAGGCCGGGGTCCAGTACCTGTGGGTCGGCGGCGAGTTCACCACCGTCAACGGCTCCGCGCAGCAGAGCCTGACCCGCTTCGCCTCCACCGGGGACACCGGGGCGCCGACCGTCCCGGTCGCGAGCGCGGTGAGCTTCAAGCCGGGCCAGGTCCAGGTGCGCTGGCGCACCAGCCTGGACCTCGACGACAGCACGCTGACGTACAAGGTCTACCGGGGCGGCTCGGCCACGCCGATCGCCACGGTCGCCGCCGACTCGCTCTTCTTCCGGCGCCCGCAGGCGTCGTGGACCGACACCACCGTCGTGGCGGGCCAGTCGTACAGCTACCGGGTGACCGCGACCGACGGCGCGGGCAACACCAGCGCCCTCTCCGCCACGGCATCGGTGACCGTACCGGCCACCGCGGACGCCTACCCGAACCAGGTGCGCACGGACGGCGCCGCGCAGTACTGGCGCTACGACGAGAGCGCGCTGCCCTTCGTCGCCGACTCCTCGGACGGCGGCAACTCCAGCGGTGTCCACCTGAACGCCCCGGCGCTGCGCCAGACGCCCGGCGCGGTCACCGGCGCGAGCACCGCGATCGGCTTCAACGGCACGGACACCCAGGTGTACGGCGACCGCCGCTCGACGGTCGGGAACACGTACACGCTGGAGACCTGGTTCAGGACGAACACCACGCGCGGCGGCAAGCTCGTCGGCTTCGGCAACAACCAGACGCGCGGCAGCAGCCAGTACGACAAGCACGTCTACATGACCAACGACGGCCGCCTCACCTTCGGCGTCTACACCGGCGCCACCCGCACGATCACCACCGGCGGCGCCGCCCGCTACAACGACAACCAGTGGCACCACGTCGTCGCGACCCAGGGCGCGGGCGGCATGGTCCTCTACGTGGACGGAGTGCAGAAGGGCACCCTGAACGTCACCACGAACGAGAACTTCGCCGGGTACTGGCACGCGGGCGGCGACAACCTGAACGGCTGGCCGGAGCGCCCCACGAGCGACTACTGGGCGGGCCAGCTCGACGAGACCGCCGTCTACCCGACGGCCTTGACCCCCGCGCAGGTGCAGAACCACTACGCCCTCGCCACGGCTCCGGCGGACTCGGTCGTCCAGGTCCGGGCGGCCGAGGACACCTACGCCAACGCGGGCGCGCCCGGCACCAACTTCGGCACCTCCGGCTCCCTCGCGGTGGGCGGCAGCGCCCTCTATCAGAGCTACCTGCGCTTCGCCCTGCCCGCGGCGCCCGCCGGTACGGCCTTGAAATCGGCCACGCTGAGCGTGAAGACGAACACGATGAGCGGGGCGGGGACCACCGACACCGTGTCCGTGGTGCCGGTCACCGGCGCGTGGACGGAGACCGGCACGACCTACTCCAACCGTCCGGCCCTCGGCGCCACCGCGCTCGGCAGCTTCGCCGGCATCGCGGACGGCTCGGCGGTCGCCACGACCGCCCTGGACCGGGCCGCCGTCGCCGCGGCCCTGAACGGCTCCTACAGCCTGGCGCTGACCAACGGCGGCGCCGACCCGGCGTGGCTGTGGTCCTCGGAGGCGGCCGCGAACGAGGGGACGCCCCAGCTGACCCTGACCTTCGGTCCGCAGTAGTAAGGAGGCACCACTTCGTCGAGGGGGCGCGGGCCGACACGGTCCGCGCCCCCTTCGCGCGTCCCGGTCAGGGGGCGGGGGACGGGCCCGGCCCGCCGTGCCCGATGTGGGCCAGGACCTGCTGGAGCAGCGCGCTCACGTGGGCGTCGTGCAGCTCGTAGACGACGCTGCGGCCCGTGCGGCGGCCCGTGACGAGGTCGAGGTGGCGCAGCAGCCGCAGGTGGTTGGAGACGGTGGGCTGGCCGAGGCCCAGGTCGTCGGCGAGTTCGCCGACCGAGCAGGGCGCGTGCAGCAGCCGGGCGAGGATCCGGATCCGGGCGGGCGAGGCGAGGCCCTGCATGACCTCGGCGACCGCCTCGGCGTCCGGCTCGGTGAGGGTGGGGGCGGCCGAGGGTTCCATGGCGTCACTCTAGGTCAACGGATTGAGATGTGCACAGATTCATATATTTGGATGTGCTGATATATTGATGTCATGAATACGAACCGCACGCCGAACCCGCCCCGCGGCGACGGCCACGCGCACGGTTTCCTCGGCGAGCGCGCCGAACTGGTCAGCGCCCTGCTCGCGCTCACCGTCTACCTCACCGGCCTGATCCTGGAGCTGACCGGCAACGGCGGCCCCGCCACCCTGCCCCTCTTCGTCGCCGCCTACGTCTTCGGCGGGTTCTTCACCCTCCGCGAGGCACTGCTCACCGTCCGGCGCGGCCGCTTCCAGGTCGACTTCCTCATGCTGATCGCCGCGGCGGGCGCCGCGGCCATCGGCAAGTGGGAGGAGGGCGCCGTCCTGCTCGTCCTCTTCAGCCTCGGCCACGCCCTGGAGGGCTACGCGATGGGGCGCGCCCGCAGGTCCATCGAGGCGCTGGGCGAACTGGCACCCCGCAGCGCCCTCGTCCTGCGCGCCGCGACCCCGGTCGAGGTCCCCGTGGAGGAGCTGGTCGTGGGCGACACCGTCCTGGTCCGCCCGCACACCCGGGTCCCCGCCGACGGATTCGTCGCCTCCGGCACCGGCAGCCTCGACCAGTCGGCCATCACCGGCGAGAGCATCCCCGTCGACAAGCAGCCGGTCGCCGACCGCGCCGCGGCCCTCGCGGACCCGGCCGCCGTCGACGCCGGGAGCCGGGTCTTCGCCGGAACGGTCAACGGCGCCGGCGCCCTCGACGTCGTCGTCACCCGCCTCGCCCGCGACAACACCCTCGCCCGGGTGGTGCGCATGGTGCAGGAGGCCGAGGAGCGGACCTCGCCCACCCAGCGCTTCACCGACCGCTTCCAGAAGGTGTTCGTCCCCGGCGTACTGGCCCTGGTCGCGGTACTGCTCGGCATCGGCGCCCTCACCGGCGAACCCTTCGCCGACACCTTCTACCGGGCGATGGCCGTCCTCGTCGCCGCCAGCCCCTGCGCCCTCGCCATCGCGACCCCCGCCGCCGTCCTCAGCGCCGTCGGCCGCGCGGCCCGCGGCGGCGTACTGGTCAAGGGCGGCGCCCCGCTGGAGGAGTTCGGGCGGCTGCGCACCATCGCCTTCGACAAGACCGGCACCCTCACCGAGGGCCGCCCGCGGCTGACCGAGGCCGAGGCCGCCGACGGCGTCGGCCCGCAGGAGCTGCTGCGCACCGCCCTCGCCGTGCAGCGCCTGAGCGACCACCCCCTGGCGCAGGCCGTCGTCCGCGACGCCCCCGCCCTGCTGGGCGCGGCGCCCGCCCGGTCCGCCGAGCCCGCCGCCGTGAACCTGCGCGCCGTCATCGGCCGCGGCGTCACCGCCGAACTCGACGGCGAGGAGGTCCACATCGGCAGCCTGGCCTACGCCGACAGCCTCGCGGGCCCGCCCGTACCGGCCGCGCTGCGCGAGCGCACCAGGCAGCTCGCCGAGAGCGGCCGCACCACCATGCTGGTGCGCCGGGGCGAGCGCTACCTCGGCACGCTCGGCCTGATGGACGCCCCGCGTCCGGACGCCGCCGACACGGTGGCGGAGCTGCGCGGACTCGGCGTGACCCGGATGGTCATGCTCTCCGGAGACGACCAGCGGGTCGCCGACGAGGTGGGCCGCGCGGTCGGCATGGACGAGGTCCGCGGCGGCCTGATGCCGCAGGACAAGGTCACCGAGGTGGCCCGGCTGCGCGCCGCCGAACGGACCGCCATGATCGGCGACGGGGTCAACGACGCACCCGCGATGGCCGGTGCGACGGTGGGCGTGGCGATGGGCGCGGCCGGTTCCGCCGTCGCCCTGGAAACGGCGGACATCGCGCTGATGTCCGACGACCTGCGCCGACTGCCCTTCATCACCGGCCTCAGCCGCCGGGCCGGCCGGATCATCCGGCAGAACCTCTGGCTGAGCCTCGGCATCGTCGCCGTCCTGGTCCCGGCGACCGTCATGGGCATGGGCATCGGCCCGGCGGTCCTGGTCCACGAGGGCTCCACGCTGATCGTCGTGGCCAACGCCCTGCGGCTGCTGCGCTACCCCGACGTCCGCGAAGCGCGGGCCCGCCGGTAGCCGCCGCCCGGTGCCGTGCCGCCCCCCGCCCCCCGCCCGCGGCGGGGGGCGGCACGGCGCGCGGTCTCCCGGCCGCGCCCCGCGGGTGCGCTCGACACCCGCCGGGGCCGTGCACCCGTCAGGCCAGCGCGCGGACCACCGCCCACAGCAGGCGCCCGTTCTCCGGGGCCGCGCCGCCGGGGAAGGCGTACCGGCGCCGCGCGTAGCCGTACGCGAAGCCCTGCCGGGGGTCGGCGAGCGCGAGGGAACCCGCGGCGCCGCTGTGGCCGAAGGCGCCCGCGCCCAGGGCCGGGAAGTTCGGGCCGTAGCTCTGGAAGCCGAGGCCGAAGGCCTTCGCCGTGCCGCTCACGAGGTCCTTGCCCTCGGAGTGGATCCGGGCGAACTCGGCGGCCGTGTCCGGCTTCAGCAGGGGAGCCCGCCCGTCCAGGCCGAAGGCCGCCGCCGCGTACAGCCCCGCCAGGGCGCGCGCCGAGCCGATCCCGCCCGCCGACGCCTGGCCCCCGGCGCGCACGGCACGCGAGTTGGGGAAGTCGTACAGCTCGCCGTTGTCCGGCGCGTGCGCGTTGAAGGCGATCCCGCCCAGGCCGTACGGGCTCGCGGCGGCCGCCTCGATCTCGGCCGCCTGCTCCGGCGTCGGCAGCATCCGCAGCGTGCTCAGGAAGCGCGGCTCCTCGGACTCCGGCAGCCCCAGCCACAGATCGAGACCGTGCGGAGCGCGGATCCGCTCCTCGTACCAGGCCTGGAGCGTGCGCCCGGTGGCCCGGAACACGACCTCGCCGACGAGGGCGCCGATCACGATGGCGTGGTAGCCGAAGAAGCGGCCCGGCTGCCAGAAGGGGCGCTGCCCCGCCAGGCGGGCGGCCAACGCCCGGTCGTCGGCCAGCTCGGCCGCGGTGAAACCGGCGTCCGCGCCGATCACCCCGGACCGATGCGCCAGCAGCTCGCGCAGCGTGACCCCGCCCTTGCCCTCCGCCGCGAAGTCCGGCCAGTACGAGGCGACGGTCCGGTCCAGGTCCAACACGCCGTCCTGCACCAGCAGCGCCGTCACCAGGTACGCCGCGCCCTTGGTGGACGAGAAGACGCCGAGCAGGGAGTCGGCCTCCACCCCCTGCGACCACAGGTCCACGACCCGCTCACCACCCCGGTACACCACCAACTGCGCACCGGGCGCGTGCTCCTCGGCCGCGAGGAAGGCGGCGAACTCCTCGCGCACCCCTTCGAAACCGTCGACCACGGTGCCGTTCACTGCCATGAACCCTCCCGAACCATCCCGTTGACCTCGCAGTCCCGGCAACCCGGCACCCCCCGGCCGGTATTCCCCGCCCCACCGGAGCGTGCTCCCGGCGCCCCGGGACGGACACCCCCCTAGGAGAGGGGGCCGAGACGCCAGCGGACCTCGCCGTCCTGAGCCTCGGCGGTGGGCGCGAGTCCGCAGGCGGCGGCCACGGCCGCCGAGGCGCGGTGGTCCGGGTGGACGTGCGCGACCACGGTGTGCGCGACGGCCGGGCCGACGGAGGGCGCCGTCAGCGCGGCGACCAGCGCGCGCGCCGCCTCCCGGGCGTAGCCGTGCCCCTGCCAGGCGGTCCCGACCACCCAGGCCACCTCCGCCGTGCCGTCCTCGACGGTGGCCTGTACGGTCCCCACCAACTGCCCTCCCGTGTGCGACCGCAGCACCCAGTTGCCCCACAGGACGGCCGGGTCGGGGGAGCCCGCGGCCTGTCGCGCGTAGCGGGCGCGCAGCGCGTCGAGGTCCTCCGGCGCACCGCCGATGAACGCGTGCAGCGCGGGATCGGCCAGTACGTCGACCATCTCCCGCGCGTGTTCGACCGCCAGCGGCACCAGGTCCAGCCGCCGCGCCGGAACCGACCCGGGCAGGGGAGCGGCGGGAGCGGCCCGCGGGCGGACCCGGTCCGCCGCGCCGGGACGCGGGACGCCGTCGACGCTCACGCAGATGCCGTAGACCCGCTCGCGGCCCGTCCAGCCGTTGACGTGGCCGCGGTTGTCGCTGATCCGCACCCGCCCGCGCGCCGGATCCAGCGCCGACACCAGGTGCAGGTGGACGGCGCCGCCGACCCGCGCGAGGACGATGTCGCCGACCTCGATGCGGGAGCGGTCCACCGGCGCCACGACCACCGGATCCCGGTCGTGGACGAGCGGGACCATCGAGGAACCCCTGGGCCGGAACCGCACCGTCTCGCCGCCGTCGACCCGCGCCGCCAGGGCGTCCATCAAGCTCATCCGGCCAGCGTGCACCAGCGCCACCACGGACGGCACCGGATTTTCCGGCGGCGGGCGCCGGGGCGCGCCGTGCTCAGCGCCGCGGCTCCACCTCCAGGAAGCGCCGGCGCCGCGGCCCCCGGTAGAGCAGGCACTCCCAGCCGTGCCGCCCGAGCACCTCGGCGCACGCCGACAGCCGCTCCTCCTCCGCCCCGGCTGCCCCGCCGCCCGGGGGCCCCACCCAACTCACCTCGACCCGCTCCGGGTCCTGCCCGGCCAGGACCCGGTAACCGGTGGCGGCGCGCCCGCCCGCCGCGTCCAGCGCCGACGGCGCGAAGCCGGCGGCCTCCAGTACGAGCGCCACCGCGCGCGGCATCCGCTGCCGCTCCCAGGGCGCGGGCATGGGGAGCGGCAGCGGCCCCTCGACGGCCGCGCCGCCGGACAGGATCCGGCGCATCGTGAGCAGCCCCTCGTAGGCCGTGCGCACCTCCGCGGCCCGTGCCTCCGCGGCCGCCGCGCCATGCGCCGACGGCGGTCCGTCGCCCGTCGCGGGCTCGAAGCCGCCCGGTGCCGCATCCGCCATGGTGTTCCGCCCTCCCGGCCCGCGCCGTCTGAGTACCTCACACCCAACGACCTGAGTACGCCGCCCGATTCCCCGCGCGGCCGGTCCTGCTCGAATGAGGACATGACATCCGACGCCGCCACCCGAAGCCGCCACCCGCACCTGCGGAACGTCACCACCGCCGGGTCCGCCCTCGCCGTGGCCCTGCTCCCGCTGGTGGTGGGCGTGCTGGTGGCCAAGGGGATGGCCGCCGATCCGCACGCCCCGGTGAACGCGCTGATCACCGGCGGCGGGCCGCGCGCGGGGATCCCGCGCGCCGAGTGGCGCCGCCGGGGCCACCACGCCCGCACCACCCTGCGCCGACTGCGCCCGGCGGCCGAGCCCCTGCGCCGCGCCCGCCGACGCCGCACGCAGGAGCCGTCCCGAGCCGTCCCGTGCGCCTCCACGCCGGTGTCCTAGTGCTGCGACCCGGTGGACCTTTCCGGTCACGGCACAAGGCGTCTCGCGGAAACCACGCCCACCTGCGTAAATGCCGCGCCCCGGGCGCTGACGGCGGGTATCGACGCGAAGACCCGTCTGAGTAAGGTGACCATTTGATCGATCATTTATCGCAGCTCGGAGGACCGAAATGGCGGAACAGGGAGAGCGGCAGCGGGTGACCGTGGTCACCGGCGGCAGCCGGGGCATCGGCGCGGCGATCTGCCTGCGGCTCGCGGCCGAGGGTCACGACGTCGCCATCGGTTACCGGTCGGACGCCGAGGCGGCCGAGAGCGTGGTCGAAGGGGTGCGCGCGCTGGGCCGCAAGGCGATCGCCGTCGCGGTCGACACCTCCGACGCGGCGGACGTGGACCGGCTGTTCGACACCGCCGCCGCGCAACTGGGCCCGGTCACCGGGCTGGTCAACAACGCCGGGGTGAGCGGGCCGGTCGGCCCACTGACCAGCGCGGACCCGGAGGGGATGCGGCAGGCCCTGGAGGTCAACATCCTGGGCTACCTGCTGTGCGCCCGCCGTGCCCTCGGCGGCATGACGGCGGGCGGGGCGATCGTGAACATCTCTTCCGCCGCCGCGACCCTCGGCAGCCCCGGTACCTACGTCCACTACGCGGCGGCGAAGGCCGCCGTGGACGCCATGACGGTCGGGCTGTCCAAAGAGGTGGCGGCCGACGGCATCCGGGTCAACTGCGTCGCCCCCGGCACGATCTGGACCGATTTCCACGCCGACCCGCAGCGGCCCGCCAAGATCGCGGCACTCGTCCCCATGGGCCGCGCCGGCCAGCCCGAGGAGATCGCCGGAGCGGTCTCCTGGCTGCTCTCGGACGACGCCTCCTACGCCACCGGCACGGTGATGAGGATCGCCGGCGGGGTTTGAGCACGAGCGGGTACGCCGCCTCGGGACAGGACCGACGCCATTGTGCCCGGCGGCGACTTGGGTGCCTCTTCAGCTGTGATCAAGGAGTAGGACCTAAGCCGTTCGGGGTACGGGTCGTACCTCCCGATCGGCAGGTACGGCTCGATGAACTCCCACTCCGGATCGGCTAGTTGCACCCGCGTCATGCGAGAAGATCTACCGATCCAGGCCCCCGCGGCGAGGCCGATTCCCGAAGATTGATCACCACTCGATACGCGGCCCGGGCCCCCGGAGGGAAGTGGCTAGGCGGTATCGGGTCGTTCGAGGTCGCGCAGCCAGGCCGTGGCCTCGGCCTGGCTGCGCAGGCGGACCACGTGCAGCGGGGCGAAGCGGGGGTCGGCCGCGCGGCGGGCGATCTCCGCGCGCCGGGCGGCGTAGCGCGACCACGCCCACCACACCGGATGGTCGGCCTGCAACCAGCCGAGCCAGCCCTCGACGTTGCCCCCGAAGACCCGCTCGCGACGCACGGTCCTGCGCAGCGAACGGCGCAGCACCCGCCACATGACCACCCGGCGCGGGTGGTCCAGCCAGACGATCGTGTCGGCCCGCTCCCACAACAGGTCACGGACGGCCCGATAGCCGAGCGAGTCGAAGATCCACGCGTCCCGCTCGGCGAGGCGGGCCGTGTCCCGCACGAAGGTCTCGTTCACGCCCCACCGCGGCCCGGTGAAGTACAGCGCGTCCATCTCGTGGTGCGGCACCGCGAGACGTCGGCTCAGCGCCGCCGCCAGGGTCGACTTTCCGGCCCCGCTGATCCCGACCACCAGAATGCGTCTCATCCCGGCAGCCTACGCACCGCGCTCCCGCGGGCCCCGACCGGTCGGGCGATCGGCTCCTGGAGCTCGGTGACCCACTGGCTCCGGTCGGGCGGGCACGCGAGCGTCACCTCGCGGGCGTAGCCGACCGACCGCAGGTCCCGGGCGTCGAGCCAGCGCGCCAGCGCCTGCGAGGCGGGCAGTACGTCGTCCATCGCGCCCCGGTGCACCACGGTGGCCGCGCGCTCCACGGCCGCGAGGACGACGATCCGCACCCGCCCGCCCAGGTCCTCGGCGCGGACCCCGGACGCCACGGGCAGCGCCGCGTGCACCAGGATCGCCCCGGCGTCCTGGTCCGGCGCGTCCTCGTAGTAGGCGAGGCCGGGACCGGTGGGCGTCACCCGGGCCGCGTCCGCCCGGGCGCAGAGGTCGTCGAACAGCGGCCCGATCACCGGCCCGATGTCCTGCGGCGCGTAACTCGCCGCGATCGCCGTCAGCTCGGCCACGCGCACGGCCGGCAGGCTCTTGATCACGATGTCGTCGGTGGACATGGTGCCCTCGCTCTCGATGGTCCGGAGCCTCGTCTCGACCTGGGCCAGCCGGTCCGCCGCGGCGGCCACGGCGCTCTCCAGCTCCGTACGGCGCAGCCGCAGCATGCCGCGCAGCTCCCGGGGATCCAGGCGCTCGTCGAGGATCGAGCCCACCTGCTGGAGGCTGAAGCCGAGGTCCTTGAGCGCGATGATCCGGTTGAGCCGCGAGAGCTGGGCCGCCTCGTAGTGGCGGTACCCGCTGCGGGGGTCGACACGTGCGGGGTGCAGCAGACCGATGGCGTCGTAGTGACGCAGCATGCGGACCGACACCCGGCCGTGCTTGGCGAAGTCTCCGATGGTGAACATGACGTCTTCCAGTGCAAGGGCTGACACGGGGGGAGGGTCAAGTCCATTGTCGCGAGCGGCCGCGCCCCGCCGCCCCGCGGGGTCGCGGGTGGTTCAGCGCACGCGGTTCATTCGCCGAACCGGCCCACGCACAGGTCCACGACGGAGGGCGGAAGCGTGCCGTCGGCGGCCGAGCACAGGTCGTCCATCTCCTGCTGCCCGCTCACCCGGGCGGGCGGTGGGGCCGCGTACCGGCGGGGGTGGGACGGCGCGGGCTTGCGCGGGGACGTGCGCCGGGGCGCCGACGGCTGCATCGCCCGTTCCCCGGCCCGGCGTTCCTCCCCGGACCCGGACCCGGACCCGGACCCGAGGTCCGCGAGGTCGGCCCCGGGCGTGGGGCTGGCGGACGGCGGCGCGGGGCCGTCGGCGCCGGTGCCCGTGTGGCCGCGGGTGGCGGTGTGCGCGCCGGGGGCGCTCCGGACGTTCGGCGCCGGGTCCGGCACCACGAAGAGCGGGCCGGGGGGCGCCCCGGAGGGCGAGGATCCGGTCCGGCCGCCGCGTGCGGGCGCGGAGGCGTCGGCGGACGGTGCGGCGGGGCGGGAGGAGGACGGGGCCTGGGCGCCGTCACCGTCACCGACGGAGGAGCATCCGGTGCCCGCGAGGAGCACGACGAGGGACAGGGGGACGGCCCGGCGCAACTGCATCCCTCCACCATGCCGCACGCACGTCCCGGACGCGGGGGTCCCGTACCGCTTACGGGTGACGACCCGTCGGCGTCGTGGCGGCCACCGGCCCCCGGGCCCGGCCGGGGCGGCCCACCGGCGCGCCGCACGAGGGGACACGTCGGGCGGATCGCCGATTCACGGACATCGGGCTTGACCCGGGTGCCTTCGGGAGGAAAGAGTGCGCCCGACCAAGAACCACCGCACGGGGCGCACTTCGGGTATCGGCACGACGCCGCCACCGGGGTCCGAAGAGCCGGGCGGGGGCCGGTTCCGCACCGCCGCACCGGTCCCCGTCCCTTCCCGCGGGTCGGGGCGGGCGTTTCCGGCCGGGTGAAGTGTCATGTTCCGGCCCCGCCGTGGGGACGGCGCCGGGTTCGCGCTACTTTGACCCCAGGGGCCACCCCCTGACCGTTGGCCCTGCCTGGAGACGACCGTGCCCCACCACCCCGACGAGAACGGCCCCGACTTCGACGACCGGCTCCTCGTGCGCCCCTACGTCGACCGCGGCGGGAGCCCCTCCCGCCGCACGGGCACCCCGCTCCGGCCGCAGCCCGGCCCGGTCGCCGCCCCCTCGGACACCTGGGCCGACCAGGGGCCCCGTCCCGAGGCGGCCGCAGCGCCCGCTCCCGGCGCGACCCCCTTCCCGACGGACGTCACCGCCCCGGTCCCCGTCGATCCGGTCCCCGCCGGTCCGGCCGCCGTCGGTCCGGTCCCCGTCGATCCGGCCCGGGTCCCGGTACCGCCCGCGCCCGGACGGCGCGAACGCGGCACCCGCTACTCGTTGGTGGCCCTCGGCCTCCTCGCGCTGCTCACCGCCGCCACCCTGCTCGCCCTGCTCGACTCCCCGCCGGACGATCCGCCGCGCCCGGTCAGACCGCCCGAGGTGCCCGGCCCCGGTCTGCTGGCCCGCAGTCCGGGCGCCGGAGAACCCGACGCGTCCTCGACCGGCTCCGCACGCCCCTCCGCGTCCGCCCCGCCGAGTTCCGCCCCGTCCGGTTCCGCGAGCCCGGCGCCGAGCCGCTCGGTGCGGCCGGAGCAGTCCGTCGCGCCGCAGCGCACCCCGACCCCGGCGGCCGGCGGAGTCCTGCGGCCCGGAGACACCGGAGCCGAGGTGCGCGCCCTCCAGGAACGGCTCTTCGCGCAGGGGTTCACGTACGTCTCCCTCACCGGCGTCTACGACGACCCGACCCGGCGCGGGGTCGGCCAGTTCCAGAGCGACCGCGGCCTGACCGGTGACCCCAAGGGCATCTACGGCGCCGAGACCCGCGCCGCGATGGGCGGCTGATTCCCCCCTCCGGGGGAGCCTCGAACTCCCCCGGCCGACGCGGGGAGGCGCCCCCCCCGGGCGAGGCCGCATTTCCAGCCCCGCCGGCGTGTGAGACGCCCCCTGAGGGCAGGTCGGAGACCGGCAGGACGCGGGTCGGATCCCGTCCGCCCGGCGGCGGGCGGGCTCAGCGGCCGCCGGCGACGCGCAGGATCGTGCCCGTCGTGTACGACGCCTCGTCCGACAGCAGCCAGGCGATGGCCGCGGCGACCTCCGCGGGCTGCCCGGGGCGGCCGAGGGGGATCCCGGGACCCGAGCGGGCCGCGCGGTCCGGGTCGCCCATGGCCGCGTGCATGTCGGTGTCGATGATTCCGGGTGCCACGGCGTTCACCCGGATCCCGTCCGCGCCGAGTTCCTTGGACAGGCCCACGGTCAGGGTGTCGGTGCCCGCCTTCCCGGCCGCGTAGTGGACGTAGTCCCCGGGCGCCCCGAGGGTCGCGGCGGCCGAGGACACGTTGACGATCGCCCCGCCGCCCGAGGCGGCCATGTCACGGGCGGCCCGGCGGCAGCACAGCAAGTACCCGAGCAGGTTCACGTCCAGGACCCGGCGCAGGTCCGCGGTGCGGGCGTCCGCGAGCCGACCCAGCGGACCCGTCACCCCGGCGTTGTTGACCAGCCCGGTCACCGTGCCGAGTTCGGCCCGCGCGCGGTCGAACAGCCGCTCCACGTCGGCCTCCTCGGAGGTGTCCACGCGCACCGTCACGCACGCCGCGCCCAGCGCCCGCACCTCGGCCGCGACGCCCTCCGCGGCCGCGGAGTCGCTGACGTACCCGAGGGCCAGGCGGTGCCCGGCGGCGGCCAGGCGCAGGCAGGTCGCCGCGCCGATCCCCCTGCTGCCGCCGGTGACCACGGTGACCGGAACGGTCGGTCCTGCGCCCATGTGCTGCCTCCCACGTGTCGTCCCCGGCGGTAGTCCGGGCCGCTGCCCGGCAACGGCCGGTGAGCCGCCGGTCCGAGGTCCGGAGCCTCCATGATCACCCGCTGCCGACCGCGTGCGGTCATCGGCCACCCGTCAACGGCGGCCAGGTTTCGTCACATCGGGGTTCACTCCATAGGGTGAAGCCATGTCCGACGAGTCCCCCCTGATCCGGAGCCTGCGCACAGCGGTCGCCGCCGCGCCCGACGACGTTCCCCTGCGCCTGCACCTCGCCGAGATGCTGCTCGCGGCGGGCCGGGCCGACGACGCCGTGGCCGAGGCGGCCGTCGCCCTCCAGTACGCCCCCGCGGACGCCGACGCCCGCGCCCTGATGCTCCGTGCGATGGGCCTGCCCCCGGCCGGATCCGCGCCCGCACCCGCCGCACCGGCCCCCGCCGCACCGGCCCCTCCCGCACCGGCCCCCGCCACCCCCGCGGCCGGACCGCCCGCCGCCCCCGGCTTCGACTGGGCCGCGGCGGAGCAGGAACTCGACGGCGTCGTCGGTCCCCGCTTCGTGGCCCCCTCCGAGGACGCCGAGGGCGCCCGCGAACGCCCCCTCACCAGCGAGGGCACGGGCGAGGACGGCGACGCGGCCGACTCGCCCTGGGAGGTCGACGCGCCCGGGACCGTGCGCCTCGCCGACGTCGGCGGCATGCAGGAGGTCAAGGACCGCCTCGAAGCGGCCTTCCTCGCCCCCATGCGCAACCCCGAGCTGCGCAAGCTCTACGGCAAGAGCCTGCGCGGCGGCCTGCTCCTCTACGGCCCGCCCGGTTGCGGCAAGACCTTCATCGCACGCGCCGTCGCGGGCGAACTCGGCGCGAGCTTCATGTCCATCTCCCTCTCCGACATCCTCGACATGTGGATCGGCCGGTCCGAGAAGAACGTCCACGACATCTTCGAGACCGCCCGCCGACAGGCACCCTGCGTGGTCTTCCTGGACGAACTGGACGCGCTGGGCGCCAAGCGCAGCCGGACCGCCCACAGCGGTCTGCGCAACGTCGTGAACCAGCTGCTCACCGAGCTTGACGGGGTCGGCAGCGGCGCCCACGAAGGCGTCTTCGTCCTCGCGGCCACCAACGTCCCCTGGGACGTGGACATCGCCCTGCGCCGCCCCGGGCGGCTCGACCGGACCCTGCTCGTGCTGCCCCCGGACGCAGCCGCCCGCGAGGCGATCCTCCACTACCACCTGCGCGAGCGCCCCATCGAGGCCGTCGACCTGGGCAAACTCGCCAAGGCCACCGAGGACTTCTCGGGCGCGGACCTCGCCCACGTCTGCGAGAGCGCCGCCGAGACGGCCCTGCTCGACTCCGCCCGCACCGGCACCGTCCGCATGATCGGGATGAAGGACCTGCTCTCCGCCGCGAAGCAGATCCGCCCCTCCAGCGAGCCCTGGTTCGCCTCCGCCCGCAACGTGGCCATGTTCGCCAACGACGGCGGCATGTACGACGACCTGCTCGCCTACCTGAAGAAGAAGCGGAAGCTGTGACCGGAGAGCACACCCGCCCTGCGCACGGGACGCGCGACCCGCTCGTCGAACAGGGCGTGGCCCTCGTCGACGCGGGCCGCGCCGACCGGGCGCTGGAGGTGCTCGGGCGACGCCTGGCCGAAGATCCGGAGGACCTCCACGCCCGGGTCTGGTTCGCCCGCGCGCACTTCCAACTCCGGGACTACCAGGCCGCCTACGCGGCCGCCGCCGACGTGCTCGTCCGCGACCCCGAGCACTACGACGCCCACTTCGTCCGCTCCTTCTGCCTGCGCCGCGTCGGCCGCTACGCGGACGCCCTCGACGTGATGGAGCAGGCCGTCCGGATCGACCCGGACAACTGGCTCGCCCGCACCGCGCGCGCCGAACTGCTCATGCTCGTCGACCCCCGGCGTCCCGACGAGGCCTGGGAGGAGGCGCGGGCCGCCGCCCGGCTGGGCCCCGAGGAACGGTACGTCTGCGAGGTGCTGCTCTACGTCGCCACCGAGACGGGACGCGAGGAGGCCGCCGAGCAGGCCCGCCGGACCCTGCTCGGGATGGACCCGGCCAACACCTTCGCCGTGCCCTACCTCGCGCGCCGCGAGGCCGACAGGCCCGGGACCAGCGCGGCGCGCGCCGCCGACACCTTCGCCGCAGCGCTGGCCGCCGTACCGGGCTCGGCCGACCTGCGCGCGGGACTCGACGCCGCCGTCTACCGCATGCTGCGCGGCACCCGGTGGCTCGCCCTCGCCTGCCTGGCCGTCGCCGCGGTCGCCCTGGACGTCTTCCCCACCGAGGGCGAGGAGCCCAAGGCCCTGCCCCTGCCGATCGGCATGCGGCTGTGGGCGCTCGTCCTCATGAGCGCCGTCTGGGGCTTCGGGGCCTGGCGCCGCTACCGGCGCATGCGGGTGGGCGCGCGCCTGAGCGTGCGCCCGCTGATCGCCCGTGAACCGTGGGCCCGGGTGGTGCTGGCCCAGGCGGCCTGGGCCACGCTCGCGGCCGTGCTCCTCGCGGTCGTCCCCTGGACCGAAAGGGGCGTCCCGCAGCTGGTGTTCTGGACCGGTCTCGTCCCGGCCCTGGCGACCGTGGTCCACGACCGGAAGAAGATCGGATGAGCACCGAACCGTCCCGCCCGGAGCGCGTCGACACCGGTGGCCTCGACCGGGCCGAGGCCCTGCACGACCTCGGACGCTTCGAGCAGGCCGCGGCGCTCGCCGGTATCCACCTGGCCGAACACCCGGACGACGCCGGGGCGTTGATCCTCCTCGCGCGCTGCCGCCGCTCGCTCGGCGACCCGTCCGGGGCGTTGGAGAGCGTCGACGAGGCCCTGCGCGTCGCGCCCGAGAACCTCTACGCCTGGCTGGTCCGGGTCGACGTCCTCGGCAAGCTGGGCCGCTTCGCCGAGGCCGAAGCGGCCGCGCGCCGCTGCGTCGAGATCGGCCCGCTCTTCTGGGGCAGCCACCACTGCCTCGCGGTCGTCCTGGAGCAGAGCGGCCAACGCAACCGGCGCACCGAGGCGTACGTCGCCGCCCGGCGGGCCACCGAGCTGGAACCCGAGGCGGCCGCGGCCCACTTCATGGTCGGGCTGCTCGCCCACCGCCTCGGCGACCGGGCCACCGCCCGGCTGGCGTACGAGACCGCCCTGCGCCTCGATCCGGAGAACAGCGAGGCCCACAACAACCTGGCCACGCTGCACATGCGGCGCAGCTGGTTCAGCCGCGCCGCGTGGACCCGCGCGGCCGAGGGCTTCGTCGACTCGGCCGCCCTCGACCTGGAGGACCGCCACGCCCGGTTCAACCTGGAGGCCATGGCCTGGGGGGTCGCGGCCGGCGCGCGCTGGCCCGCCCTGGTCGGATTCGTGCTCTCCCTCGGCTGCCGGGCCCCCGAGGGCACGGACGGTGCCACCCGGGCCGCCGTCACCGCCGTCGGGGCGGTGCTGATCGTCGGGCTGTGGGCGGGCTGGGTGCTGTGGCAGCGCGGGAAGATCTCGCCGCGGCTGCGTCGGCCGATGCTGCTCACCGCGCGCGGCTGCCCCCCGGTCGTGGCGATGGCGGTGGCCGTGGCGTCGATGGCGCTCGGTTCGGTGGCCGTCCTGGCGCTGCCGGTGCTCGGCGCCGGGCTCGTCGGCTGGCTGGCCGTGCCGATCTTCTGGGGGCTGATCCTCACGTACTGGATCAGCCGCGCCGCGCTGAACCGGCGCGCGCCCTCCCGGCGCGGGCGGTAGGACGACCCGGCGCGGGCGCTAGGACGACCGGGCGCGGGCCTCGGGGCGCCCGAGCCCGGGCCGTGGGACGACCAAGATCGAGTCGACACGGCTCGACGGAGGTCCGTAGCATCGAACCCGCGTCAATCGCCCCATAGTGGGTGTTTTTGCTCCACATGGGAGAGTCCGTCACCACGGGAGTCCAATGTGAACGCAGCAACGACCTACCTGCGCGGCCCGCGCGGCCCGCACGGCCGAAGCGGTCGCCGGGTCCGGATGGCGGCCGTCGGCGCCCTCTCCGCGGCCCTGCTCGCGGCCGGAGCCGCCGGTACCTTCGCCTCCGCCGCCGCGACCCCGAAGCCGAAGCCGAGCCCCTCCGCCTCCGCCTCCGCATCCGCCTCCGTGACGCTCACGGCCACGCCGACCACGGTGAAGGCGGGCGACAAGGTGACCTTCACCGGCCGGACCAAGGGCGTGCCGATCGGTACGAAGGTGGTGCTCCAGCACAAGTACGGCGCCAAGTGGACGACGCTGCGGGCGAGCACGACCGTCAAGCAGGGAAGCAGCTTCTCGCTGGACAACGCGTTCCGGGACAAGGGCAAGGAACAACTGCGGGTGATGGTCGGCGATGCCGTGTCGCCCACCGTGGACGTGACCGTGAACTGACGCTCGCGCAGCGCCGGTTCACCACCGTTGACAGGCTCCGCCGCGGCCCGGGATCATCTGGGAGAGCGCTCTCCCGCTCTCTCGGATGATCCGGACGAAGGGGCCCGCATGCGCGGCGGTGGTGGCGGCATTGACGACGAGGAACGGCTCGCGACCCGGCCGGGGCGGCCGCCCACCGGATCGGACCTGCCCGCCGCGGTGCGCCCGCCCGGCCCGGTGGACCCGCCGGATCCGGTGGACCTGCTGGACGTCGACGGCCAGGTGCGGCTGCTGACCGGCGCGGACACCTGGCGCACGGTCGCCGAACCGGCCGTCGGACTCCGGCGGATCGTCTTCTCCGACGGCCCGGCCGGGGTGCGCGGACCCGGCTGGGACGAGCGCGACACCTCGGCCCTGCTCCCCTCGGCGAGCGCGCTCGCCGCGCTCTGGGACGAGGACCGGGTGCACCGCCTCGGCGTGCTCCTGGGCGACGAGGCCCGGCGCAAGGGCGTCGACGTCCTGCTCGCCCCCACCCTCAACCTGCACCGCAGCCCCCTCGCCGGCCGCCACTTCGAGTGCTTCTCCGAGGACCCGCTGCTCGCCGGACGCACCGGAGCCGCGCTGATCCGCGGCATCCAGTCGCGCGGGGTCGCCGCCACCGCGAAGCACTACGTCGCCAACGACTCCGAGACCGACCGGCTGACCCTGGACGCCCGGATCGACGAGCGGGTGCTGCGCGAGCTGTACCTCGCCCCCTTCGAGGCCGCCGTACGGGCCGGTGTGTGGCTGGTGATGTCGGCCTACAACGCGGTCAACGGCGCGACCATGACCGAGAGTCCGCTCCTGGCCGAACCCTTGAAGGGGGAGTGGGAGTTCGACGGCGCCGTCGTCTCCGACTGGGGCGCCGTCCGCTCGACGGCCGCCGCCGGGTCCGCGGCGCAGGACCTCGCCATGCCGGGCCCGTCCGGTCCCTGGGGGCGGGCGTTGGCCGACGCGGTCCGCTCGGGGACGGTGCCGGCGGAGGCCGTGGCGGACAAGACCCGCCGCCTGCTGCGGCTCGCGGCCCGGGTGGGCGCCCTGACCGCACCCGAAGGCCGGGGCGGCGCACCCGCCCCGGCGGTGGAGCTTCCCGCCGCCCCCGGCGACACCGCCGCGGTGCTGCGCGACGCGGTGGCCGCCGGCGCCGTGCTGCTGGAGAACCGGGGGGTGCTGCCGCTCGCCGCGGACCGACTGCGCGGCCTCGCGGTCATCGGCGCGCACGCCGGGCGCCCGCGGGCCCAAGGGGGCGGCAGCGCCGAGGTGTTCCCGCACTCCGTGGTCACTCCGCTGGACGGCATCCGGGCCGCGCTGCCCGCCGGGGTACGGGTCCTGCACGCCCCCGGCCCGGCCCTGCACGACGCGGAACCGCTGCCCGTCGCCGGGGGGCTCTCCCGCGACCCGCGGACGGGCGAACCGGGGGTGCGGCTGCGCGTCCTGGACGTCCGGGGGGCCGTCCTGCACTCCCTGGGCCTGCCCTCGGGGCGGGTGCTGGAGCCCGAACTGCCCCCCGGATCCGACACCGTCGAGCTGGTCGGCGTACTCCGTCCCTCCGTGAGCGGCACCTGGACGCTGGGCCTGGGCGGCTTCGGGCGGATGCGGCTGACCGTGGACGGCGAGGTGGTGCTCGACGGGGAGTTCCCGGCCGAGACGGACGACCCGGCCGTCGTGCACGTACGGCCCCCGCTGCGCACCGTCCGGGTGCACCTCGTGGCGGGCCGGGAGGTACGGGTGTGCGCCCGCCGTCGACTGGCGCCGGGAACCGGCCGGGCCACCGTCCTGGCGGCCGCGCCGCCCGACCCGGACCCGGCCGAGGCCCTCGCCGAAGCGGTGGCGGCGGCCCGCGCGGCCGACGCCGCGGTCGTCGTCGTCGGCACCACCGACGGCAGCGAGTGCGAGGGGCACGACCGCACCGACCTGCGCCTGCCCGCGCCCCAGGACGAGTTGGTGCGCGCGGTGCTGCGCGCCAACCCGCGCACGGCGGTCGTCGTCCAGGCGGGCGGCCCCGTCGAGCTGCCCTGGCGCGCGGACGCCGGTGCCGTCCTGCTGTCCTGGTTCCCGGGGCAGGAGGCCGGCAGCGGACTCGCGGACGTCCTCTTCGGCCACCGCGAACCGGGCGGCCGCCTCCCGACCACCTGGCCGGACGTCCTCGCGGACGCCCCCGTCCGCACCACCCGCCCCGCCCCGGACGGTCGGCTGGCGCACCCCGAGGGCCTGCACATCGGCCACCGCGCCTGGCTGCGCACGGGCCGCGCGCCCGCGTACTGGTTCGGGCACGGACTCGGCTACACCACCTGGGACTTCGAGACCCTGACCCGGCTCCCCGGCGACCGAGGCGCCCCCGTCACCGAGTTCGCGGTGGTCCTGCGCAACACCGGTGCGCGCAGCGGCCGCCAGCTGGTGCAGCTGTACCTCGGCCGACCCGACTCGGCGGTGGAGCGCCCGGTGCGCTGGCTCGCGGGCTGGGCCGCGGTCGAGGCCGGGCCGGGGGAGCGCGCGACGGCGGTCGTACGGGTCCCCGCGCGCGCCCTGCAGTACTGGTCCCCGGAGGCGGCGACGTGGGTGACGGAACCGGGCCGGTACGAGGTCCTTGCCGGACCGACGGCGGGATACCTCCCGCTCCGGGCGGTGCTGGAGGCGTGACGCGCGGCGGGGCGCGGGGTCGGTGGTGCGCGGACCGTACGCCGGGGCGCGGGGTCGGCCGCCCGTGGGCCGCGGATAGGGTGCCGCCATGGATACGGAGCGGGACGCGGGCGGGACCGGCGGCGCGGAGGTCGGGGCGGGCGCGGCGCCCACGCTGGAGGACGTCGCACGGGCCGCCGGGGTGTCCCGCGCGACGGTGTCGCGCGTGGTCAACGGCGTCCGCAACGTGGATCCCGCGATCCGGCGGGCCGTGCGGAGCGCGGTGGACGCCACCGGGTACGTGCCGAACCGGGCCGCCCGCTCCCTGGTGACCCGGCGGGCCGGGGCGGTCGCGCTGGTGGTCTCGGGGGCGGGCGCGGACGACGCGGGCGGCTTCGCGGCCCGCGTCTTCCAAGACCCCTTCTTCGGCCGGGTGGTCAGCGGTGTGGTCGGCGCGCTGCGCCCGCGCGGGGTGCATCCGCTGCTGATGTGCGTGGAAACGGACGCGGAGCGCACCGAGTTGCTCGCCCACCTCGCCCAAGGCGGCGCGGACGGAGCCTTGTTGGTCTCCACCCATCCGCACGACCCGCTGCCGGGGTTGCTGGCGCGGGCCGGACTGCCGGCGGTGCTGTTCGCCCGGCCCGAGCCGGACGTGCCGTTGCCGTCGGTGGACCTGCGGCACCGGGACGGGGGCGCGCTCGCGGCGCGGCACCTGCTCGCCGGTGGCCGCCGCCGCGTCGCGGTCATCGCGGGGCCCGGCGACGTACCGGCGAGCCGGGAGCGGGTGGCGGGCTGCGCGCGGGCCCTGGCGGAGGCCGGGCGGCAGCCGCTCGCCGTCGCCGAGGCCGACTTCACGGTCGAGGGGGGCGAGCGGGCCGTCCTGCGGCTGCTCGCCGAACACCCGGACCTGGACGCGGTGTTCGCGGCCAACGACCTGATGGCCCAAGGGGCGTGCCTGGTGCTGCGCGAGCACGGGCGCCGGATCCCGGACGACGTGGCGGTGGTCGGCTTCGACGACTCCAGCGCGGCCACCGCCTGCCGCCCGCGCCTGACGACCGTGCGGCAGCCGGTGGAGGACATGGCGGCGGAGATGGTGCGGCTGCTGCTCGACGGCCCCGGCGCGGGCGGGGGAGCCCCCGAAGCCCACGTCGCCGGTACTCCCGGGGGGCCGGTCCTGTTCGCACCGGAGCTGATCGTCCGGGATTCGGCCTGATCCGGCGCCGCGGGGATCGTCGCCGCGGGCCGCGCACGGTCGGTCGGCCTCCCGGGCGATAGCCCGTCCGGGTGGTGCCGTGTCGTTCGTCCGGAGTGCGGGGGCGGTCCCGGTGGCCGACGGGGGCCCGGGCCGTGAAGGGTGTGTGCCGCGGCCCGCCACGGTCCGCGCTCCGCCGAGGAAGGGACCGGGACATGGACAAGGGACGGCTGCGCGCGTACGCGACGGCCGGGCTGGCGGCGGCACTGTTGAGCGCCGCACCGCTCGCTGCCTCGACCGCGCGGCTACATGATCCCCTCGCCCTCGGCGAGGCCGCGACCGACTGCCGCTGGGAACCCAACGCCTTCGATCCGCAGGCGCCGTGGGTGTGCGTCCCGGTCGGCGCCGTTCAGTAGCGGCGCGGCGCGTCACGGCGCGGCACACGACGACGCGCCCCGCCTGGCGCGGGACGCGTCGTCGTGTCACGTGGTGGTGCGCGCCCAGGGCGAAGGGGGCGAACTAGTTGCCGATGCCCGCGGTGCCGAGGCCGGAGTTGCCGATGCCGTGGCTGCCGACCCCGGTGTTCTCGATGCCCGCGTTGCCCAGGCCCGCGTTGGCGATGCCGGCGTTGCCCAGCCCCCAGTTCACGATGCCCGCGTTGCCGACGCCGTGGTTGGCCACCCCGGCGTTGCCCACGCCGTGGTTGCCGATACCGGCGTTGCCCACACCGTCGGCGCAGGCCGCCCCGGCGCCGACACCGGCCAGGAGCGCCGCGGTGCCGAGCGTGACGGCCGCGCGGAGAAGAGTCGTACGCATCGTTACATGCCTCTCGCTTAACGGATATGTGCGGTTATATCCATAACATGCGCGTGAGGTGGATCTGGGGAGATATGCCCGAGTCCGGCGCGTCCTTGCCCCGGTCCGCTGATCGGGTCGGCGGGTGCGCTGCGCGTGGCGGGCGTCGTTGACCGCCGGTCGGACCGCCGGTCGATACGATTCCCGCGAGCCGGGCGACCGCGACCGGACGCGTCGATCGGTCCGCTGCCCGCGGGCGCCGCGCCGGCGGCCCGGCCGCGGACACCGAGGGAGCCCGCGCATGGAATCCGAGCCGGTGCCCCGGGTGCCCGCTCCCGCGCGCCGCGGGGTGCTGCACGTGCTGGGCGACCTGCTGTTCCCGCCCGGCCCCGGTGGCGCGGGGAACCCGCACGGGGCGCTGCCCCCGCTGCTGATCGTGCTGACCTTCGTCAGCGGACTGGTCGACGCGGTCGGCTTCCTCGGCCTCGACCACGTATTCGTCGCGAACATGACCGGGAACGTCGCCTTCCTCGGCTTCGCCCTCGCCGGGTACGGCGCACTGTCGGCCGGGGCCTCGGCACTGGCCCTGGGGGCCTTCCTCGCCGGGGCGCTGATCGCCGGGCGGCTGCGGCGCCGGGAGCGGCCCGCGGGCCCGGCGGGGCCGCTGGTGGCCGTTCAGGCGGCCCTGGTGGGCGCGGCGCTGGCCACCCGGGAGGGCGGCGGCGGGCCGCTCGCGGTCATCGCCCTGCTGGCCCTCGGCATGGGCCTGCAGAACGGCGTCGTGCACCGGCTCGCCGTGCCCGATCTGACCACCACCGTCGTCACCCGGGCGCTGGCCGGTCTCGCGGTGGACCGCTGGGGGCCGGCCTCGGTGCGCCGACTGGTCACCGTGGTGACCCTGCTCGCCGGTGCGCTGACCGGCGGCGCGCTCACCCTCGGCCACGGGCCGCGCCCGGCGCTGGTGCTGGCGCTCGTGCTGCTCCTGGCCGTCGCCCTGGCGGCGGCCCGCGCCGCCGGACCCCGGCCGGACCCGGCGGCGTAGGGCCCGGCCGGGCGGGGCCGGGCCGCCCCGACCGTGGCGGCGGGCCCGCGTGCGGCGCCGGGGCGCACGGTCGTGGCCGTGGGGCGCTTCAGCGGCCCGCCGCCCCGCCGCGGGTGGCCAGGGAGGCGTGCCAGCCGGGGGGTTCCGTCACGGGGGCCGGGACGGGGCGGCGGCCGCCCGTGGTGAAGAACGCCGAGAGCGGGAGGGTGGCGGCGCCCACCGTGACCGCGTCCGGGCCGAGCGAGCCCAGGTCGATGCTGACCCGGTCGGCGGGGTGGCGCAGCGAGTAGCGCCGGGCGTGCGCGCGGACCGACGGCAGGATGTGCGGACCCAGCATCAGCCCGGCCCAGCCGCCGATCAGGATCCGCTCGGGCTGGAAGAGGTTGATGAGGTCGGAGAGCCCGGCGCCCAGGTACTCGGCCGTCTCCTCCAGCACCTCCACCGCCACCGGGTCCCCGGCGACGCCGTGCGCCAGCAGCACCGCGAGGGCCTCCTCCTCGTCCTGGACCTCACCGGCGCTCCCGCCCCGCTCGGCCCACCTGGCCAGCAGCGACTCGGCCCCGGTGTACGCCTCCAGGCAGCCCAGGGCGCCGCACCGGCAGCGCCTGCCGCGCACCGACACCGTCAGGTGGCCCCACTCCAGCGGGGTGCCGTCGGTGGACCCGCCCTCCGGGGAGCCGTCGGTGACCAGGCTGGCGCCCACGCCGGAGCCGAACAGGACGACGACCGCCTCGCGGGCGCCGCGCCCCGCCCCGAACCACATCTCCGCCTGCCCGAGGGTGCGGGCGCCGTTGTCGATGAGGTACGGGACCTCCTCGGGCAGGGCCCCGGTGGCGCGCAGCAGGGCCTCCAGCGGGACCGCGTCCCAGCCGATGGTCTGGCCGTGCACTACGGTCCCGCCGGGGGCGTCGCGCTCGACGATGCCGGGGACGCCGATGCCGACGCCCAGCAGCCGGTCCGTACCGACGCCCGCCTCGGCGAGGACGGCGGCGATGCCGGTGCGGATGTGGTCGACGATGGGCCCGACGTCGTAGCAGCCGCGCGGCTGCAAGGGGAGTTCCGTGCGGGCGAGTTCGGTGAGGGTCAGGTCGAACAGCTCGACGCGGACCCGGGTCTCGCCGACGTCGACGCCGATCATGTGGGCGCTGCCGGGGGCCACCCGCAGCAGGGTGCGCGGCCGACCGCCGTCGGAGTCGACGATCCCCGCCTCCTCCAGGAGGCCGTCGGCGACCAGTTCGCCGACCACGTTGCTGACGGATCCGGAGCTGAGCCCGGTGACGGGGCCCAACTCCTGGCGGCTCATGGGTCCGCCGAAGTACAACCGCTGCAGCACGGCGCTGCGGTTGCCGCGCCGCAGGTCCCGCACCGTACGTCCGTGACTGCCCGTCATGTGGCTCCTTCCGCCCTGACAACGATTCGCAACATACCCTTGCGCGACCCCTTGACGCGACCCTTTCCCGAGGCTTAACTCACGTCCTAAATTAAGGCCTGGAAGTAACGGGGCGGCCGAAAGGCGGCACCCGACCTCCCTCCCGGCCGCTCGCCCGACCCTGTTGAAAGGGGCCGATCCGCCATGCGCAGAACCCGAGCCGCGGCCGCCGTCGTGGTCACCGCCTCCCTGCTCGCCGCCGCCACCGCCTGCGGCGGTGGTTCCACCGGCGACGAGGGCGGTTCCAACGCCGCCCCCAAGGAACTCACCTACTGGGCCTCCAACCAGGGCCCCGACATCGCGGCGGACCAGGCGACCCTCGGGCCGGAGCTGAAGAAGTTCGAGGAGCAGACCGGCATCAAGGTCAAGCTGGAGGTCGTCCCCTGGGCCGACCTGCTCAACCGCATCCTGGCGGCCACCGCCTCCGGCCAGGGCCCCGACGTCCTCAACATCGGCAACACCTGGTCCTCCTCGCTCCAGGCCACCGGCGCGCTCCTGCCCTGGAACGCCAAGAACTTCGACGCCATCGGCGGCCGCGACCGCTTCGTCGAATCCGCCATCGGCTCCGCGGGCGCCAAGGGCCAGGACCCGGCCGCCGTCCCGCTGTACTCCATGTCCTACGCGCTCTACTACAACAAGAAGATGTTCAAGGACGCGGGCATCGACAAGCCGCCGGCGACCTGGGACGAGATGGTCACCACCGGCCAGAAGCTGTCCAAGGACGGCAAGTGGGCGCTCGGCGCGGAAGGTTCGAACCTCTCGAACAACATCCACCAGGCCTACGTCCTCTCCCGCCAGCACGGCGCCGAGTTCTTCGACGCGGCGGGCAAGCCCACCTTCGACACCCCGGCCAACGTCGAGGCCGTCAAGCAGTACGTCGACCTGATGGCCAAGGACAAGATCATCGCGCCCGGCAACGCCGAGTACGACAAGAACCAGTCCCTCCAGGACTTCGCCAACGGCAAGACCGCCATGGTCCTGTGGCAGAGCGCGGCCAGCAGCTTCAAGGCCCACGGGATGAAGGAGGGCGACTGGGGAGTGGCCCCCGTCCCCGTGCCCGCGGGCGGCACCCCCGGCCAGGGCAAGAACATCAACTCGATGGTCGCGGGCATCAACATGGCCGTCTTCAAGAACACCGACAACATCGACGGCGCGCTGAAGTTCGTGAAGTTCATGACCAGCGACGAGGAGCAGAAGCTGCTCAACAAGACCTACGGGTCGATCCCGCCGGTCAAGGCCGCCCAGCAGGACCAGGCCTTCGCCACCGAGGACCTCACCGTCCTGCGCACCACACTCGGCACCAGCGCCGCTCCGCTCCCGCAGGTCCCCGAGGAGTCCCAGTTCGAGACGGCGGTCGGCACCGCGGTCAAGGAACTCTTCGCCGACGCCGCGGCCGGTCGCGCCGTGACCACCGAATCCGTGAAGGCCAAGCTGTCCAAGGCCCAGCAGCAGATGGCGAAGTGAGCCCCTCCCCATGACTTCCGCCACCGCGGGGCGGGTACGCCGCACCGCCGCCCGGGTGCGCCGCACCGGTCGGCTGCGCCGTACCGCCCTGCCCTACCTGCTGCTCCTGCCCGCCCTGCTGATGGAACTGCTCATCCACCTGGTCCCGATGGTGATGGGCATCTTGATGAGCTTCCGCCAGCTCACCCAGTTCTTCATCCGCGAGTGGTCCCGCGCGCCCTGGACGGGCTTCGACAACTACTCCCTCGCCGTCGACGTCAACGCGCCCGTCGGCGAGGCCCTGCTCCGCTCGTTCCTCACCACCTGCGAGTTCACCCTGCTCTCGGTGGGCCTGTGCTGGTCCATCGGCACCGCCGCCGCCGTCTTCATGCAGGACGCCTTCCGCGGCCGCGGCTTCCTGCGCGCCCTCTTCCTCGTCCCGTACGCGCTCCCCGTCTACGCCGCCGTCATCACCTGGGGCTTCATGTTCCAGCGGGACAACGGCCTGGTGAACCACGTCCTGCACGACCAGTTGGGCATGAGCGGCGAGCACACCTTCTGGCTGCTCGGCGACAACAGCTTCTGGGCGCTGCTCATCGTGTCCGTCTGGAAGGGCTGGCCCTTCGCCTTCCTGATCGTGATGGCCGCCCTGCAGAACATCCCCAAGGAGCTGTACGAGGCCGCGGCCCTCGACGGCGCCGGGACCTGGCAACAGGTCCGGCGGATCACCCTGCCCTCCATCGGGCCCGTCAACCAGGTCCTGGTGCTGGTCCTGTTCCTGTGGACCTTCAACGACTTCAACACGCCGTTCGTGCTCTTCGGCAAGTCGGCCCCGCAGGCCGCCGACCTGATCTCCATCCACATCTACCAAGCCAGCTTCGTCACCTGGAACTTCGGCACCGGCTCGGCCATGTCCGTCCTGCTGCTGCTCTTCCTGCTGCTGGTCACCGCCGTCTACCTGCTCGTCACCGGACGCGGAAGGAGCAAGGCCGATGCCTGAGGCCCGGCGCAGGTCCCCGCTCGCCCCGGCCCGCTCCTTCCAGGCGGTCCGGGCGGTCTTCCTCACGCTGCTCACCGGCTTCGTCGTGCTGCCCGTGTACGTCATGGTCACCAGCTCGCTCAAGCCGCTCAAGGACGTCGCCGGAGCCTTCCACTGGATCCCCAGCGGGCTCACCGTCCGCCCGTACGTCGACATCTGGCACACCGTCCCGCTCGCGAAGTACTTCGTGAACTCCCTGATCGTGGCCGGCTCGGCGACCGCCGCCTCCGTGGTCATCGCCGTCTTCGCGGCCTACGCCGTCAGCCGCTACCAGTTCCGCGGCAAGCGCGTCTTCACGGTCACCGTGCTCTCCACCCAGATGTTCCCCGGCATCCTCTTCCTGCTGCCGCTCTTCCTCATCTTCGTGAACGTCGGCAACGCCACCGGGATCGCCCTCTACGGCTCCCGCGGCGGCCTGATCCTCGCCTACCTCACCTTCTCCCTGCCCTTCTCCATCTGGATGCTGATCGGCTACTTCGACTCGGTGCCGCGCGACCTCGACGAGGCCGCCACCGTCGACGGCTGCGGCCCGATCGGCGCGCTGCTGCGGGTCGTCGTCCCGGCCGCCGTCCCCGGCATCGTCGCCGTCGCCGTGTACTCCTTCATGACCGCCTGGGGCGAGGTCCTCTTCGCCTCGGTCATGACCAACCAGGAGACCCGGACCCTGGCCGTCGGCCTGCAGGGCTACTCCACCCAGAACGACGTGTACTGGAACCAGATCATGGCCGCCTCGCTGGTCGTCAGCATCCCCGTCGTCGCGGGATTCCTGCTGCTCCAGCGCTATTTGGTGGCGGGACTCACCGCGGGAGCCGTCAAGTGACCACCGAACTCATCCGCCCCGGAAGGACCGACGTGAGCGAGCACCAGCCCATCGACCTCGGCGCGCTGCCCCGCGACTTCGCCTGGGGCACCGCGACCTCCGCCTACCAGATCGAGGGCGCCGTCGACGAGGACGGCCGCTCGCCGTCCATCTGGGACACCTTCTCGCACGCCCCGGGCAACACCGCCGGCGGCGACCACGGCGACACCGCCTGCGACCACTACCACCGCTGGCGCGAGGACGTCGCCCTGATGCGCGACCTCGGGACCAACGCCTACCGTTTCTCCGTCGCCTGGCCGCGCGTGGTCCCCGGCGGCGACGGTCCGGCCAACCCCAAGGGCCTCGACTTCTACGACCAGCTCACCGACGCCCTGCTGGCCGCGGGCATCGAGCCCTCCGTCACCCTCTACCACTGGGACCTGCCGCAGGCCCTCCAGGACCGCGGCGGCTGGCCCGAGCGGGCCACCGCCGAGCACTTCGCCGCGTACGCCGCCCAGGTGGCCGAACGGCTCGGCGACCGGGTCACCCAGTGGACCACCCTCAACGAACCCCTGTGCTCGGCGTGGATCGGCCACCTCGAGGGCAAGATGGCCCCCGGCCTGACCGACCTGACCGCGGCCGTGCGCGCCTCCTACCACCTGCTCCTCGGCCACGGCCTGGCCGCACAGGCCATCCGCGCCGCCGCCCCGGGCGCCCGCATCGGCATCGTCAACAACCTCTCCACCGTCGAGCCCGCGAGCGGGAGCGAGGCCGACCTCGCCGCCGCCCGGCGGATGGACGGCCACGTCAACCGCTGGTGGCTCGACCCCGTCCACGGCCGCGGCTTCCCCGCCGACATGCGGGAGGTGTACGGCGTGGACCTGCCGGAGCGCCCCGGAGACCTCGCCGCCATCGGCGCACCGCTCGACTGGCTGGGGCTGAACTACTACTTCCCCCAGTACGTCACCGACGACCCCGACGGCCCGGCCCCCCGGGCCCGACAGATCGACCGCCCCGCCGTCGCCCGCACCGGCATGGACTGGGAGGTCGACGCGAACGGCATCGAGACCCTGCTCATGCGCCTGACCGAGGAGTACGGCGCCCGCCGCCTGCACGTCACCGAGAACGGCTCCTCCTACCCCGACGTCGTCGCCCCCGACGGGAGCGTCACCGACCCCGAGCGGACCGCCTACCTGCACGCCCACCTCGCCGCCTGCGCCCGCGCCGCCCGCCGGGGCGCCCCGCTGGCCGGCTACTACGCCTGGTCGCTGCTCGACAACTTCGAATGGGCCTACGGCTACGACAAGCGCTTCGGCCTCGTCCACGTCGACTTCGCCAGCCAACTGCGCACCGTCAAGGCCAGCGGCCACCACTACGCCTCCGTCATCCGGGCCCACCGCGCCGCCCACGACGAAGGCCGCTGACCGGCCCCGCCGCGGCCCACCAGCGCGCGCCGTGCCCGCCCCGCACCGGGGGACGGGCACGGCGTTTCGTGGTGGGATGGGTCCCGGGGGCCGTTCCACCAGCTCACGGAGAGGCGAGGCGCATGTCCGAGGACAGCGAGGGCACCATGCGGGCGATGGCGTACGAGACGTACGGCGGGACGGAGGTGCTCGCCGAGACCCGGTTGCCGGTGCCCAAGGTGGGACCCGGCGAGGTCCTGGTCCGGGTCAAGTGCGCCGCGGTCAACCCGGTCGACTGGAAGATCATGGCGGGCGGCCTCGACGGCCTCATGGACGTCGTGTACCCCGTGGTCCCGGGCTGGGACGTGGCCGGAACGGTCGAGGTCGTCGGCATCGACACCCCCGAGTTCACCACGGGCGACGAGGTCATGGCGTACGCCCGCAAGGACTACGTGCACGGCGGGACCTTCGCCGAGTTCGTCACCGTGCCCGTGCGCGCCCTCGCGCACAAGCCCGCCGCCCTCGGCTGGGCCGAGGCCGCCGGACTCCCGCTGGCCGGGCTCACCGCCTACCAGCTGCTCACCCGCCTGGGCACCGGCAAGGACGACACCGTCCTGGTGCACGGCGCGGCGGGCGGGGTCGGCTCCTTCGGCGTCCAGATCGCCCGGGCCCTGGGCGCCCGGGTCATCGGCACGGCCTCGCCCCGCAACCACGACCGGCTGCGCGAGCTGGGCGCCGAACCCGTCGCCTACGGGGACGGCCTCGCCGACCGGGTCCGCGCCCTGGCCCCGGACGGGGTGAGCGTGGTCGCCGACTTCGTCGGCGGGGTCCTCGACGTCACCCGGGCGGTCCTGGCCGACGGAGGCAGGCACGCCTCGATCGCCGACCCGGGCGTGCTGGGCGCCGGCGGCGAGTGGATGTGGGTCCGGCCGGTCGGCAGCGACCTGGCGGAGCTGGGGCGCCTGGCCGAGGCCGGGCAGCTGTCCGTCACCGTCGCCGAGACCTTCCCGCTGTCCGAACTGGCGGCCGCCTTCGCGCTCAACCAGGACGGACACACCGCGGGCAAGATCGTCGTCGAGGTCTGACCACGCACGTGACCGCGCGCCGCCCTGGCGGGAAGGAGGGGCGGCGCGCGGGGTTCACGGGAGCGGGGCGGGGACCGGAAGGATCAGGCGTACACGCCGAAGTGGAACAGCGAATAGCCGTAGCCGGTGCCGCGCTGGCTCATCTCCAGGCGTACGTACCGTCCCGAGGCGGCGATGTCGAAGTCGTCGATGCCGCCGTCCCCGGTGGACGTGGCGTACGCCGTGCGCCAGTTCTGCCCGTCGTCGGAGACCTTGATCGTGTACGCCTTCCCGTACGCCGTCTCCCACACCAACTGGGCGTGCCGCAGCTGCTTCACCGCGCCCAGGTCCACCTGGAGCCACTGCGGATCGGCCCAACTACTGGCCCACCGCGTGTCGTTGCGGCCGTCCGTGGCCAGCGCCGCGGTGCACGGACAGCCGCCCCAGGAGTCGTTCTGGAAGGTGGAGGCGCTGGTCGGTCGACCCAGCGCCACGTCCGTCCCCGACACCGGCGGCGGGACGACCCGCACCGAGCGCTGCTCCACGCCCACGTTGCCGCGCCCGTCCTTGACCTTCACGTACAGGATCCACACCCCGGTCTTCGCCGGTGCCGTGGCCCTGATGGTCCCGCTTCCCAGCGGGCCCGAGGCCACGGAGAGCAGCCCGCCGCCCCCGTCGACGTACTTGCCGCCCCAGAGCACCTCGTAGGACAGTGCGTCGCCCTCCGGGTCGGTCGCCGGGGCCTGGATGGTGATCTCCTTGCCGGCCGGGACGGCCGAGGCGTCGGCGACCGAGGGGACGGACACGGTCGGCGGCAGGTTGTCCCCGGCCGTGTTCCCGCCGTACATCCGCTTCACCGCGTAGTACGCCTTGCGGCGCTCCCCGGCGGGGGTCAGGTTGAACCAGTGCCCGCCGAAGTCGTACTCGGTGCCGTAGTGGAACACGGTCGCGCCCAGCGCCACCCCCCGGTGGCCTGTGACGCAGTTCCACGCGTTGGTGTAGCCGTCGGCCATGGCCTGGTCGCCGACCTGCCGCGGCACCCCGTTCGCGTCGTTCGGCACCTCCCACTCACCGGCCGGGCCGGTCTCGGTGATGATGTAGGGCTTGTTGTAACCGCCCTGCTCCCAGGCCTGCTTGACCCCGCAGACCTCCTTGTAGGAGTTGACGGCGTACAGGTCGAGGTCGGGGGAGTTGCGCTTGTAGTAGGTCCAGGCGCCCACCCACGCGTCGGTCGAGGTCACCGGGTGGTTGGCGTCGATGCGGTGGATGGCCTTCGCCACGTCGTTCACGAAGGTCGTGTAGGCGTTGCGCTGGTTCTCCAGCTCGGTGCCCGAGTAGCAGTTCTGGAGCCCGAGCACCGACTCGTTGCCCACGTTCCACATCAGCACGCCCGGGTGGTCCTTGTAGGTCTGCACCCACTTGGTGAACTCGGCGAGCATGTTGTTCTTGTAGGTCGCGTCCGTGACGTAGTTGGTGCAGCCGCCGCTGCCCGGGCCGCCGCCCGGCTGGAGCCAGAAGCCCGCGACGACCTTGATCCCGTTGGTCGCCGCCGCGTCGAACAGCGGCTTGCTGCTCGCGTCGGTGCCCCAGGTGCGGATGGTGTTGGCGCCCAGCGACTTCACGTCGGGGAGCAGGCGCGCCGCGTCGGCCGGGGACGGGCCCCAGGTGACGCCCTTGACCTGGTACGGCGAACCGTCCACCTGGAGCTGCCAGTTGCCCTGGGAGCCGGTCACCTTGACCACGCTGCCCGCGGCGTGCGCGGGCAGGGCGGGCAGGACGGTGACGGCTCCCGCGAGCAGGGCTGCCGCGGTGAGGGTGCGCATGCGGGAGTGCATGCAGGACCTCCTTGGAGGGGTGGGGGGAGGGGACGGGGGCTGGGCTAGGGGAGGCGGTAGTCCGGGCCGAGTACGGCGCCGGCCGCCGGGTGGGTCTCGTCGTAACCGCGGGCGTTGCACTGGAGGCCGCCCTTGATGCAGTGCTCGACGAGGGCGTTGAGGGTCCGGTCGTCCCACGCGTTGAAGAAGTCGTAGTGGAAGGTGTGACCGGCCCCGCTGGAGAGCCGTACCTGCGACATGTCCCCGCTGACCGGGAAGGCCATCTTGAACTCGACCATCGGCAGCGCCACCGGGTGGTCGGCGGGGCAGACGTTGTCGTTGTTGCCCGGCTTCACGACCGGGTAGGCCATGTGCGCCTTGTGGTCGGGCGTGTCGAGGTTCTTGCCGTCCCAACAACTCGGGGACTGCATCCGGATGTTGAGCTGGGTACCGGCCGGACAGTTCGCCGGGAACTCGACGTTCTTGAAGCTGTCACCGCACTCCCAGCCCTCGACCCAGCCCTTGTGGGCGCGGAACTCGGCCGCGGTCTGGGTCGGGCTGCCGACGACGAACCGCAGGCCCTTGGGGAAGGGCCGCACGCTCGTGTAGTCGGTGACGCCCGTCTTGTAGTAGATCACCTGCGGTCCGGTGGGCAGGACCGGCACGCTGCCGTTGTAGAGCGTCGGCATCCAGTAGCCGGACAGGTCGCCGGGGGCGTTGCACGCGGTGCCGCCGCCGCTGAGCGAGGCGGTGGTGCTGAAGGCGTCCGTCGTGGTGTTGCCCATGAAGGTGTGGTTGTGGGAGGCGCCGGGGCGGCCCGCGTAGACGATCGGGTCGTCCGGCGCGGTCCTGCTCACCGCGCAGTTGGCCTGGAACTCGTGGAAGTACCGGGCCGGGGGGTTGTTCCAGGACGGGGTCACACCGGTGACCTGCGGTACGGCGGGGATGTAGCCGTCACCGTCCGGGTCGTCGCCCCCGGCGAGCGGGGCCACGGCCGAGTGGTCCATGTTCATGTGGACGGCCGTGCCGGAGTCCTGCGAGGCCTGCGCGGTCAGGGTCGTCAGGCCCAGGCCTGCGGCGGCGGTCACGGCGCAGGCGACCGAGACGAGTAAGGCGGACAGGGCCCGCGGGCGGAGTTTCATCGGGTCGGCTCCTTCGGGTGGGGAGTGGTGGGTCGGTCCGGATCGCGCCCTGGGAGAGCGCTCTCTCAGACGGCCCGGAAAACGCGGGGCGGCCGCCGGGCCGCCCCGCGTCCTGCGGGGGTCAGGGGTGGATCAGGGGAACGAGACGACGGTGGACGGGGTGGTCGACGTACCCGACGTCGCGGCGCCCGTGTTGTTGATGACGTGTTCGTACTGGCCGTTGCCGCCGAGCGAGACGACGAGCAGGTCGTGGAACTTCACGCCGGGCTTCACCGGGACCTCGAAGCCGTGGTCCTGACGGATCGTCGGGTCGACGTTGTAGTAGCAGTAGCTGCCCAGGCCCCAGCCCTCGTGGGTGGTCACCGAGTCCGCGACCTTGTAGGCCGCGTAGCCCTTGATCGAACCGTTCTGCACGGCGGCCTGGTTGGGGGCGTCGTAGGCCTTCTCGTTCTGGAAGAAGATCGTGCGGCCGCGGTCGCCGTTCCACTCCACGTCGTACTTGTTGAAGTGCTCGACGAACAGGCCGGTGGCCAGGACGTCGTCGCCGTTGACCCGGAAGCCGTAGTCGGAGCGGTTGGTCTCCCAGCCCACCCCGTCACCGTGGTCGGCGCGCCAGATCCAGGTGTGGTCGACGATCGTGTCGTGGTTGTTGATCACCATGCCGGCCGTGGCCTTGCCCGCGCCCGCGCCGCCGACCCGGATGAAGACGTCCTGGACGGTGGTCGGGTTCGCCGCGTGGTCCGTGGTGGTGCCGGCCGGGCCGACCTCCAGCAGGCTCGGCGAGTTGACGGTGCCCGCGTCGACCAGGAAGCCCGCGAGCTTGACCCCGTCCACGTCGCCCACCTTCAGCGCGGTCACGCCGTTGTCCGGGACGATCGTGGCGAGGCCGAGGCCCAGCACCACCGTGTCGGCACGGTTGACCTGGATGGTCTGGTTCACGTGGTAGACGCCGGGGGTGAAGAGCAGGTGCAGGCCCTGGGCCAGCGCCTGGTTCATCGTCGCCGCGGTGGTGCCGGGCTTGACCACGTAGAAGCGGCTCAGCGGGATCGAGGTCCCCTGCGGAGCGCCGTTGCCCCAGGACGTGCCGCGGGCGTTCACGCGCTTGGCGGGCACGAACACCTTGTACTCGGAGCCGTCCAGGTACAGGAACGGCTTCTCGCGGGAGACCGGGGTGGTGTCCAGCGTGGTGTAGCGCGGCTCCGGGAAGGACTGCGCGGGCGCGCCCTGGGTGCCGGAGAAGACCTGGTTCCAGACCGAGTTGGTCCAACCGCCGATCGAGCTGTCGCGGGTGTACCACTGCTGCTGCGAGTAGTTGCCGACCTGGCCGTCGATCTTGGAGTCGGCGATGTACCCGCCGGACGCCCAACCGTAGCCGTTCGGCGCCAGGTTGAGACCGCCCTTGACGTGCATCCGGCGGAACGGCGCGGCCTGGGAGACGGCCCAGCGGTCGGTGCCGTTGACCGGGTTCAGCGCCAGGTTCTCGGCCGAGCGCCAGAAGTTCTGGGTGGCGTTGCCGCCGAACCAGCCCGCGTCGACCGTCACGTCACCGTTGATGGTGGTGTCGTCCGGGTTCAGGCCCAGGCCCGAGATCGAGGTGTAGAAGCCGATCTGGGCGTTGAGGCCGTTGTAGGTGCCCGGCTTGAAGAGGAACTGGTAGCGCCCGGAGCCGAACTGGGCGGACTCCTGCTGGGCGAAGACCTGGTCCAGCTTGGCCTGGATGTTCGGCGTCGACGGATCGAAGACGATCACGTTCGGGCCGAGGTCGCCGCCGCCGGGAAGGGTCGGGCCGGTGTCCCCGCTCGTCCCGTACACCTGGAACTCGAAGAGCGAGTAGCCGTAACCGGTGCCGCGCTGGGTCCCGTACACCCGGACGTAGCGGGCGGTGCCGCTGACGTCGTGCGTCTGGACCCCGCCGGTGCTCGCGGCCGTGGAGTACGCGGTGCTCCAGTTGGTGCCGTCGGTGGACAGTTCGATCCGGTACGCCTTGCCGTACGCGGTCTCCCAGCGCAGGACGACCTGGCTCACCTGGGCCGGTGCGCCCAGGTCGACCTGTATCCACTGGGGATCGGCGAACTGGCTGGACCAGCGGGTGTTGTTGTCGCCGTCGACCGCGGCGGAAGCCGGGGTGCCCGCGCCCTCGATGCTGGACGCGGTCGCGGGCTTGCCCTGGGAGAGCAGCGTCGGGGCGGCCTGGGCGGCGGTGGCGGGCAGCAGCATGAGCAGGGCCGCGACCAGCGCGGCGGCGAGCGCCGCCGCGGTGAACCGCGGCGGCCGATCGGAGAGCAATCGCATGGAGGTACTCCTGACGTCGGGGATCCGGGGGGATCGAAGCGTGAGTGAACTGCCCCCGGGTGGGACCGTCAAGAGGTTCAGCGTTCATGAACTGAAGATCCGTCGATGCGTCACATACGCGTCAGGCCTGTGAACTTGGGGTTTCTTCAATCCTTGTGAAAAGTATTGACGAAAAAAGTCGCGGGCGCTTGGCTAAGGCTCCCAACGGATCCGTCCGGCCGTGCCCCGAGGACACCCGGGAGGCCCGCTGTGCGCAGTGTGTTCGGGAAATGGCGACACTGTCCCCTTTCTTGGGGACAGTGCCTTCGCTACTTGTTCGGAGGGGTCCGTGACGGCAGCGGCGCGGGCCCGTGGGGCGTCGGTACCTCGCCGCCCGCGACCAGGGTCACCCCGACACCGGCCAGCCCGGCCGCCCAGCGCCCGCCGACGGCGGCGATCCGCCCGGCGTCCGGCGGGGTCGCCCCCAGGCCGATCGCGTACCGGACGACGCCCGGCTCCGACGGGACGGGGTGCGGCCAGGCGTGCGCGTCCACGGCCCCCGCCTCCTCCAGCGCGGTGACCAGCGCCCGCATCCGCCCCCGGACCTTCCCGGGCAGCGCCGCGGGCTCCCCGGCGCCCGCGAGCTCGACGGTGACCTGGGCCCAGGCCGCGTGCCGCCGGTGCAGCGGCGGCGGGTCGAGCAGCTCGGGCCACGGCCCCGGACCGCTCTCCGCGATCTCCCAGGCCCGGTACAGCTCCCGCACCACCAGGTCGCGGAAGCCGGCGCCGACCTGGCCCGTGCAGCTGCGCACCGGCTCGGAGGGCGTCAGTACGGTGACCGGCGCGCCGCTCCCGCCCCCCGCACCGGCGTCCTCCCCGCCCGCGCCGTCGGCCCCGCCCAGGGTCACGGGAATCCGCCAGTCCCAGGCGGCCCACTCACCGAAGAACTCCCGCAGCAACACGTCCCCGGCCGCCCCCACGGGACGGTGCGCCACCGTACGGGCCGCCAGTACGGACCAGGCCAGCCCCGGGAGGCCGCCGAAGGGGGCGCCGTCCAGGCCTCGGGCCCGCGCCCATTCCTTGACCCGGCGGGCCAGTTCGGCGAAGGCGGGCAAGCGGTCCGGGCCCACGCCGAGGCGGACCGCCTCGGCGTCGCTCACCGCGCTCAGCGCGAGCGCCGCGCCGTCGCCCAGCTCGGCCCGCCGGGCCACCGCGGCGTCGGGCGCGATCCCCGCGCTCGCCACGACCGCGAGGTCCACGTCCAACGCACCGACCCGCAGCCGCAGCCCCGGTACCCGGGCCCCGCGCACCTCCCGGACGTCGACCGCCTCCGGCAGCGCGGCCAGCACCCGCTCGCGCACCCGCGCGGGATCGACCCGCCCCGCCAGCGCCGCGACCAGGTCCAGGTCCGCGCCGGGCAGGGCGCAGCCCATCCGACGCGAGCCGGTGACCTCCACGACCCCCTCCGGCAGGGCCCGCGCCAGCCGTTCGGTGACGGCCCGTGCGAGGCCGTCGGTGACGTCCGGGTCGGCGGGGCGCGCCGGGCGGTCGTGGTCCTGCGGCAGCCACCGGACCTCGCCCGTGCCCAGGGCCACCGTGAAGCGCACCCGCATCGGTTCCCCGGCCCGGCGGGACAGCACGGCGAGCGAACCGACGCGCACGGGCCCCATGGGGGTCGCGGCCAGCGCGTCCGCGCACCGGGCCGCCGCGCGCCCGGGGTCGGTGCTCCGCCCCAGCGTCAGGTGCGGGGTGAAGCCGTCGGCGCGGCCCCGACAGCGGGGGAACCGCCGTACCAGCGCCGCCCGCAACTCCTGCCAGGGCGCCTCCCCGTCCGCCGCCGGGTCGAGCCACAGGGTCGCGTCCTCGCGCTGCCCGAAGGTGTGCACCCCGGCCGGGCGCGCGGTGAAGGCGGGCACCCCGGCGACGGCCTCGGCCAGCAGTACGGCGGCCCGCTCGAAGGCGGACTCCGGGACGAACCCGAACAGCAGGTTCACGTGCGGCGGCCAGCGGTCCACCCGCGGGTCCAGTTCCCGGCGCAGCTCCTGGATCGCCGGCCACGACTCCTCGGGCGGGATCCAGGCCACGGCGGTCCGCGCGGTGGGCGCCAGGTCGAGCGCGGCCGGTCGGCCCCGGTCCGCCCCTGCCGGTACGTCGTGCCCTTCGGGTACGTCGTGCCCTCCTGGTACGTCGTTCCCTTCGGGTACGTCGCTCGCCGCCGGAGCGGGTCCGCACGCGCCGAAGTCCAGCGCGGCCTCCACGGCGTAGTGGTCGGACACGAACAACCCGTCGGCGGTGGCGGGCCGGTCCCCGCGCAGGGTCGCCGAGGTGGTCACGGCCCCGCCCCGCAGCAGGATCCGGTCCAGCCGGGCCGCGCGCCCGGTGAGCGAGCCCACCGCGGCCAGTGGATTGACCGCGGGGTCGAAGGTCGCGGTGGTGTCCGCCTCCCCGTGCACCTCGGCCCACGCGTCGCGCAGCCCGAGGGAAGCGGCGGGACCCGCGGCGCCCCCGCGCCCGTCGTTGAAATCGCCCATCAGTACGACCTGGCCGTCGATCCCCGCCAACCCCTCGGAGAGACCTGCCAGTTCGGCGGTGCGGCGACCCGCGCCGTCCGCCGAGTGGTCGCTGCTGAGGTGGGTCGCGGCCACCACCAGCGGGCCCGCCACCGTCTCCACGGTGACGGCGGTGACCCCCTTGTGCGACCCCAGCGAGTGGACTCCCGCCTCGCGCACGGACATCCGGCTCAGCAGGAGCAGACCGGTGTCGGCCACGTCCCGGGCGCGCGGCGAACCGCCCAGGGTGTAGGAGGCGCGCACCCAGGGCTCGGCCAGGACCATCTCCAGCAGCCGGGGCTCGACCTCCTGGAGCGCGATGACGTCGGCGTCCGCGGCCGCCAGCTCGGCGAGCAGCAGCGGGCGCCGCCGCGCCGTCTCGATCAGGGGCCCGTCGTAGCGGTCCCACAGGGTGTTCCAGGTGAGCACGCGCACCACCGCCGCCGTGGGCGGGGCGGGCACGGCGTCACCGACCGGCGCCCAGCCGCGCGCCGGATCCCAGGCGTGCGCCGCCCGCGCCGTGAAGAAGGGCGCGCGCAGCAGCCGGGGGGCGCGCGCCCGCCCGGCTCCCGAGCTCTCGATCCGGTCCACGCCGGTGGCCCGGTCCCACACCAGCTCGCCGTCCGCCTCGACGAACAGCACCCGGTGCCAGGGGACGTCGCCGCCCGGCACGAAGGAGGGCAGTGCGACGCGCTTCGGCCCGGCCCCGCGCTGGAGCAGCCCCAGCACGAACCGGGCGGGGTCGAAACGGGGGTCCCAGCGGACCTGGTGGTACAACTCCTCACTGGTCCGCATCACGCCGCCCTCCCGCACCGTCGTACAGCCCGCCCGCCGTGTCCTCGACCGTGCCGCCCGTCCCGACGTACCACGTCCGGTGTGCCCGACCGGGGTACGGCGGGTCGAACCGGCGCAGCTGGGCGTCCAGGACCGCGGCCGGTACCGGATGCGTGCGGGTGCCGTTGCGGCGGCGCAGCGCGTCCTCGTCGGCCAGGACGACGACTTGCGTCACCAGTGCGTCACGCCGGCGGGCCACCGACCCGACCAGGGCGCGCTGCGGGGCCACCAGCGAGGTGGCGTCCCACACCACGGTGCCCCCGGCCCCGAGCGCCGCGTCGAGCCGGTCCAGCCCTTCCCGCAGCACCTCCCCGTTGGCCCGTTGGTCCCCGCGCGCGCCGCGTGCGGAGCGCAGGTCGTCCAGCGAGACGTACGCGTCCACCCCGGCCAGCGCCCGGCCGAAGGTGCTCTTCCCGCTCCCCGAGGGCCCGACCAGCTGGATCAGCCGCGGGAAGTCGCCGTCCCGCCACCGCCAGGTCGCGGCCACCGCCTCCTCGACCCCGCCGACGCGTCCCTCGGCCCACGCCTGCCGGGCCTGCGCCCAACACCGGTCCGCCGCCGCCGCGTCGAGCCCGGCCAGCGCCTCCCGCAGCCCCGAACGCAGCGGCCCGCAGGGCCGTTCGCCGAGCAGACCCGCCTCCTGCGCCCACAGCGCCGACCACTCCACGCACTCGCGCGCCCCGGCGCCCTCCGCGTCCGCGCGCCCGCCCGCGACGGCCCCGGCCACCGCGTGCAGCACGCCGAGGTCCGCGGCCGCCGACATCCCCGCCAGCCCGGACCGCCGGTCCTCATCGGGGAACGGCAGGTGCAACCTCCCCTGGAGCCCGACGAGATCGGCCACCCGGCGGGCGAGCGGCAGTCCGAGCGCCACCGCGAGCCGCGGCGCGAGGAGCCCCCGGTGCGCACCGTGCAGCGCGGTGGCGAGCACCCCGGCCAGCCGGGCGTCCCCCGACCGCCCCAGCACGTCGAGCCGGGCCGCGACGTCGGCCACCGCCTCGATCACCGCGTCGGGTACGGCCTCCGGCGCCGCGTCGGGCACCGCCTCCGCCGACGAGGCGGACCCCACCGCGGCGGCCGCGAGCACGGCCGGTACGTCGGGCCGCGCCCCCGAGCGGACCGCCCACAGCGGGGCGGCCGGGCCCAGACCGTTCTCCACCACGGACGCGAACATCCAGTGGGTACCGGTCTGCACGTGCCCCCCGCGCACCCACTTGGCCACGTGTCCGGCGAAGGCCGTACGGTCGAAGCCGGCCACGGAGCGCACGACGTACCCCTCGTGGCGGGCGGTGTCCAGCTTGAGCTTGCGCAGCGCGCGCTGCGCCGGGGCGTCCAGGACGCCCCGCCACAGCACCCGCGGCACCGGCACGCCGAGCCCGGTCAGGAACCGCACGGTGCGGTCCCAGTCGAGGCAACGGTCGCCGTCCCACACCGAGAAGCCGTAGAACCAGCTGTCGAGCGCGTCGTAGGCGAGGGAGTGGCGGGCGTAGAGGTTCTCGCCGCAGATCCGCCAACCGGCCGGAATGCCCGCGCCGATGCGCCCCTGGAGGGCCTTCACCCAGGCGCGCGAAGGATGGTGGGCGGAGTCGAGGGAGCGCGCGTGCAGGCCGTCGGCATAGAGCGTCGTGTTCTCGCCGTCGAGCTTCTCGGTCACGACCACCTCGCGCCCGCAGAGCCCCGGCAGCCCCGCCAGGTCACCGGCCCGGACGTCGTCGGGCGTGGCCCCCGGGGACCAGGGGAGGTGCGGGGTGCGGGGGTAGTGGGTGCGCATGGTCCGCTCCGGTCGGTGACGTGTCCCCGCCACTGTAGGAAGGGGCACCGAACGGATCCACCCAATATCCACCGACCGGTTCGAGCCACTCGCGGCCGTCGCTCAGCGGCCGTACTGCTCCGCGCACAACCGCGCGATCGACGGGGACACCGTCCCGTCGGCCGCCGCGCACAGCGCCGACATGTCGTACGCCCGCCCCGGCGCGGGCCGGGCCTGGGGGCGCGGCCGGGCCCGTGGCGTGCGGGCCTTCGCCGGGGCGGGTGCCCGTACCGTGCCGGAGCGCCGGGGTGTCGAGCGCCGGGTCCCGTCCGCGTCCGGTGCTTCCTCCCGGTCCGCGGCCCCGGCCGCCGGGGCTGCCGCCGCCCCGGCCGTTGCGGGCGGCCCGGGAGCGGGCGGGGCGGCCGCCGACCCCGGGTCCTGCGGCACGCGCCCCAGGGGGAGCACCGCGCGCGCGGAGGGCGAACGGACGATCACGGGATCCGGTGTCCGGGCGGCCGGTGCGACCGGTGCGACGGTCGTACATCCGGTGGTACCCGCGCCCAGGAGGAGCACGGCGAGGGACAGGGGCAGGGCCCGGCGCAGCTGCATCCGCCCACCCTGCCGCATACGGGGACAGGGAGCGGCGCACCGTCACGCGTACGGGTGAGCGCGAGCCGCACCCGTGCCGGGGTGCGCGGAGTGCGAGCCGGCGCGCGGTGTGCGGCGCGCTCTCGGGATCAGGCGCGGGCGCGCGGCGCGGTGGCCAGTCTGAGGACGTGTTCCAGCGGCCCTCGGCGCAACGGCGAGTGCGCCCAGGCGCGCTGCCACCCCCAGGCCGAGGCCAGGGCCACGGCGCAGAACGCGGCCAAGGCGCCCCAGGACGCCGCCCCGTTCGCCGGACCGGCCAGCACCAGCGCGTGCACGACGTAGGCGCTGAGCGCCATCGCGCCCAGCGCGGTGAGGGGCCGTAGCAGCCGGGCGGCCCGCCGGCCGCGGGCCAGCAGCACGAAGCCGCCGATGAGCGCGGCGCCGACGCCCGCGTTGCCGAGCGTCTCCAACGGGGTCTGGCTGTAGGGGGAGGCCAGGAGCAGCCAGTCCCACGAGGTGCTGGGTATCGCGCCGTACTGCTGGGCGAGCACGGCCCGGACCGGATCGCCGGCGGCCATGGCCTCGGGGTGGTGCGCCGCGATGGCGGCCAGCAGCCGCTGCCGCCCGCCGAGCACCTCGGTGGCCAGCCACGCGGAGCCGTACGCCGCGGCCGCGACGGCCGCGCCCCACAGGGCGAGCCGTCGGGCGACGGCCTTCTCGCGGACGTCGCACAGCCGCCCCAGCGCCATGCCGGCGAGCACGTACGGCAGGTAGGTGACGACCGGGTACGCGCCGGTGAGCAGCAGCCCGCGCAGGACGTCGCCGAGTCCCGTCCAGCCACGGGCCAGGTCGGTGAGGTCGGGCACCGTCCCGCGGCCCGAGGCGCCGACCCCGAAGAGCGGGCCGAGGACGTACGAGAGCAGCGGCCCGACCACCACGCCCGCGGCCGCGACCACGGCGAGCGCCCTGGTGGACAGCCGGGTGAAGGGCTCGGCGGCGAGGAAGTAGAGCGCGAAGAAGGTCAGGATGACCAGGATCCCGGGCCAGAGCGCGGCCAGGGACAGGCCGAGGGCGGCGAGCACGGCGCACCGGATCAGCAACGGCCGCAGCCGCCCCGGCGCCCCGCCCCGCCCGGCTCCGCCCCCCTCGGAGCCCGGGCCCGGGAGCGCGTCCGGGCGTTGCCGCTGGGCCAGGGCCAGCGAGAAGCCGGCGAGGAGGGTGAAGACGGCGGGCGCCCGTCCGTCGGCGGCCAGGACCAGGTAGTTCGCGCCGGACGGGCGCGCACCGGGTCCGACGTGCACCGCGAACATCCCCAGCACGGCCAGGCCGCGCGCGGCGTCGACACCGGACAGTCTGTTGCTGGCGCTCATCGGTTCCTCGGGGCAGGGCGGGAGTACGACGTCATGCTCAGGTAGAGGTCGATAGTGGAACAAAGGTTCCGTTTCGCCCCGACGAGCCCGGACCGGCCGCGCGGTTCGCGCGGTTCGCGCGGCTCGGCCGCCGGTGGGCCTCAGCCGCAGGTCACGCGGTCGCGCGGGGTGTAGCGCGTCGTGAACTTCTCGCGCTTGACCTCCTTGCCGCCCTGCTCGAAGATCCGGTCGACGCTGACGTCGAACCCTTCGAGCGGGGTCTGCGCCTCGCACCGCGCACCGCTCCCGGTCCGGGTGCCCGGCTGCTCGATGTTGCTGCGCGGCCCCTTCACCGCCTTGACCGCGTCGTACTTCTTGGTGCCGAGGAAGGTGATGGTGACCGAGGTGTCGGTGGCCGACGCCTGGATGTAGAGCGCCTTGCCCGAGTCGTTGCGGAAGCTCTGGTCGAGGCTGCCCCAGGCCACCGTGGCCTCGCGGCCCTCCGGGTAGCGCTCGATGTAGAAGGAGTGCGCCCCGTACTCCACGGGCTTGACCCCGGCGAAGAACACCGCGTTGAAGACGGTCGTGGCCACCGCCGAGACCCCGCCGCCCGCGGCCTTCTCGTACTGGCCGCCATTGATCATGATGCCGTCGACGAAACCGTTCTCCTTGGTGCGTTCGCCCACGGTCCGGTTGAAGCTCCAGGTCTCGTCCGGCAGCACCACCGAGCCGTTGATCAGCTCGGCGGCCCGGCCTATGTTCGTCGTGCGGTAGTCGGCGACGGGGAAGTCGACGGTGAAGGAGGACACCTCCTCCTTGATGCCCAGCTCCGCCACGTTCTGCCGGGTGAGCCTCGGCTGCACCGCCTCCGTCGCCACCGCGCCGGTACGGGCCCCCGCGCCCGACTTCACCAGCAGCGGGAGTACGGCCTCGCCCAGGGTCCGCTCGGTGACCCGGCGGCCCGCGCGGCCGTCCTCGGCCACGGAGACCCGCCCCGGGCCGTCGAGCCGAAGGCGCGCCTCCAGCGGACCCGGCGAGGCCGCGCGCAGCGGGCCCGCGAGCGCCGGATCGGCGAGCAGCGCCTTGGTGTCGAGGTCGGGGACCAGGCGGCCGCCGTCGCCGGCCTTCATGGCGAGGTGCCGGGCGAGGACGGCGGGGTCGACCACCACGCGCCGCCCTTCGAGGGTGAGGGTGACGGGGGCCGACACGGCGGGTCGGGCGAACTCCTCGAGGGCCCGCTGCGTCTCCTTCGCCCCGATCCGGGGCTCGGTGGTCCGCACCGGCAGCTCGACGGGGTCCGACCCGGTGCGCGGATAGGCGGCGCGCAGGACGTCGAGCGCGTCGTCGTCGCGCAGGGCGACGCCGCTGACCGGAGCGACCGCCTTGGGCCCGCCCTTCTCGAAGGTGATCGCCCCCTCGACGACGGCGCGCCCCGTCTTCTCGGCGAGTCCGTCCAGAGCGGCCCGCGCCACCCCCTCGTCCACCCGGACCACCGGCTCCACCTCCCGGCGGTCGCGACCGAAGAGCCGACCGAGCACGGTGACCGGATGGGATCCGGCCCGCGCGGCGCGCTCGGCGGTCGCGGCGGAGTCGAGGGACAGGCCGAGGGCGCTCGGCCGCACCTGCTCGACCCGGTCGCCGACGCGCACGGCGAAGGCGGCTCCGGCCTCGGCCGCGGGGCCGAAGGCGCGGTCCAACGCCCGGCGCGCCCGGTCCTGGTCCATGCCCCCGAGGTCCACGCCGCGGACCGTGGTGCCCCGGTCGATCGCGTCTCCGGCCAGCGACAGGCCCGCGACGTACAGACCGGCGCACCCGATGGTCAGGGCTCCGCCGGTGACGGCGAGCGGACGCAGCAACCGCCGCCGTCGGTTCCCGGTGGCCGTCGCGGTCCCGGTGTCACCGGCGTGTGGCATCGCTGTCCCCCTGGTCGTTCGCGTCTGGACGGGCCGGGGGCTTTCACGCCGACCGGCCCGCGCCCCGAAAGCTACCAAGAAGTACATAACCAGGTAATAAACGGTCATAGGTCAGGTAAAACCGGCAGGTCGCGGGCGCATTCGGCCGCCTCGTGTGCCCGGTGTGCGCGCCGTGCGCACGGCGCCGTAACCCGGGGACCGCGCGCGCTGTTGCACAGGCGTCGGGAACGGCGCGACGAGCCCCGACCCGGCCCTCTCCCACCCACGGTGAACGGAGTACCGATGCCGCAGCTGACCGACACGGACCGCACGGACCGGGCGGACCACGCGATCCCGGAACCCGCGACCCCGGACCATGCGATCCCCGATCTCGGCGTCACCCCTGACGCGGACGCCAACGCCGAAACCGACCTCGACCTCGATCCCGTGTTCCCGGATGCCGTGCCGGGGGCGGACCGGACCGCGGTGGGCGCCTCCCCGGCGGACGGGACCGCCGCGGCCGGTGGCACGTGGATGACCGCCGCCGAGTACGGAGCCTCGCGCGCCGCGCTCTGGAGCGGAGCCTGCGTCCTGGTCACCGACCCCGACGGGCGGGTGCTCGTACAGACCGTGGACTACCGGCCCGACCGGCTGCTGCCCGGCGGCGCCGTGGACGCGGGGGAGGCGCCGTCCGCGGCGGCCGCGCGCGAGGTGTACGAGGAACTCGGCATCCGCGACCACTACCCGCGCGGGCTGGTCGTGGACTGGATCCCCGCCGACACCCCCGGTTTCGAACCGGAGATGCGCTTCCCCGGCGAGATCCTGCACGTCTTCGACGGCGGCACCTGGGACGCGGAGCGCATCGCCGCCATCCGGCTGCCCGCCCAGGAGATCACGGGGGTCCACTTCGCCGAACCCGCCGATCTGCCGGGCCTGATGCACCCCGGCGACGCCCGGCGCGCCCTGTCCGCGCTGCGGGCCCGCATCGACGGCGGCGGTCCCGCCCTGCTGGAGGACGGGCGGCCCACCGTGCCGGGCGCGCTGGACCGGCTCGGCGCGCTGCGCACCCGGCGCGTTCCGCAGCGGGGCGGCTGGTGGGAGGGCCCGGCCCCGGAGGGGGCCGTGGTGCTCGACCGGGCGGCCTGGCTGTTCGCCCCCGACGGGCGGGTGCTGGTGCTGATCGCGCGCGCCACCGGGGCCGCCGGGCTCCCGGACCTCACCCCCGACCTGGTCACCTCCGCTCCCGAAGCACTGGGCCACCTGCGCGAGGCGGACGGGGTGCGCCTGCGCTCCACGGCCCGGCTGCACGCCATCGGCCCCGCCGTCGACCCGGCCCACGTCCGGCTGCTGGCCACGCCCGAGCAGGTCCGCGACCTGTGCGACTGGGGCCCGGCCGCGGCGGACCAGCTGGAGGCCGTCCACGCGGCCCGCGTCCGCCTCGCCCTGCCCCGCCCCCCGCACCGGCCGGTCACGGAGCTCCCGGCGGAGGGTCCGGCCTGGTGAACCCGGGTCCCCGTACCGGGCGCCGCGTAGGGTTTCACCGGCCGTGCGCGGGCGACGCGGTACGGGGACCGGGACCAGAGCCCCCGTACGAGGACGACGGGGACGGGACGGGGAGGACGGCATGGGACGGACACTGGGGGAGATCCTCGACGCGGCGGCGCACGGGCGGTTCCCCCCGCCCGACGGCGGGACGACCGTGGTCGCGCAGGAGCGGCACCGGGACGCGGGGGTGATCGCCTTCACGGCGCACTCCGTGGTCTTCACCGACGAGGATCCCGCGTGGGTGCGGGCGACCCTGGCCGCCGTGGACTGCGACGGCCTGGCCGCCAGCATGAACCCCCGCTTCCTCGCCGCCCTCCTGGACCGCACCGGCCGCGGGCACGACACGATCGACCTGCTGACCGTGGCCGACCCGCTGCCGGGGGAGCCGCCGCTGGCGCTGCGGGAGATCGCCGACCGCGACCATCCCCGGGTGGTCCGCGCCCGCGCCCGGCGCGACGACGTGCGCGTCTGGGCGGCCGACGGCGGGGTCGTCGTCCTCGGCCGCGGGATCGCGGGCCGCTGGGAGACCGCGATCGAGGTGGACGAGCGGGTCCGCCACCGCGGTCTGGGCCGCGCCCTGGCCACGGCCGCCCGCCACCTCGTCCCCGCGGGCGCCCCGGTCTGGTCCCAGCAGGCGGCGGGCAACGCCCGCAGCATCCGCGCCTTCCAGGCCGCCGGTTACCGCCCGATCGGCTCGGAGGCCCTGCTGTTCGCCGGCCGATGACGGGCCGATGACGCCCGATGACGGGTCGACGACGGGCCGATGACAGCCGATGACGGGCGGACGGCGGGCCGATGGCGGCCCGATCCCGGGTGATCGAAAGAGAAAATGATCAAGTCTTCGCCCCGCCGTGCGACGGTCCCGCGGGTCGATCGCCGGGCGCCCGAGGCGAGCCCGACGGCCCGGTGCCCCGGGGGCTCGCCAGCCGTTTCGAGACGCCTGCCGCCGGGCCTGGGCCAATGGATCGGGTGAGCCTCCCGTGCATGGACCAATGGCACAGTGCCGCACCGGACGGGCTTCCCGTTCGCGAAGAGCGCCCCGCGGGTCCGGATCGTGCGCGGGAGACGGTCGGGGCCCGTGCCTCCTGCAGTCCGCGACGGCCCCGCGGTGGGCGGGGGCCCCGAGGTCGAAGGCGGACCGTTCACTTGCGCAAGGGGAGGTGGCCGCAGGTGGTGGACCACCCGCCCTCACGGAGCCTTCGAGGGCCCGTGCCGACTGGCCCCGCGCGTGGTGTCCCCGCTGGTCAGGCCCGGGGGCCGGGGGCTTCGCGGGCCCGCCGCCCGACCCCCCACCGGCAACGGCCCGCGCGGCGCGATCCGTTCCTCCGGCGCTCCGCTTCGGCGTCTTCGGCATCTCCACAGCCTCGTCATGTACCCGTCCTGTGGTCTAAGGTCTGGCTACCCGGCCAGGTGTCAGTGCTGATCCCATGCCATATCCCCGGAGGACGACTCTCCATGTCGCAAGCTGCGCGTCTCCCTCTCACCGACCCCGAAGTGCTGTCCACGGCACCGGTTCCCGCGGGGTTCAACGACGTGGAGGGATGGTTCTGGAACGTCGACCAGGTGTTGTTCGACTGGTTCCTCGGGCACCAGAACGCCGATGCAGAGCACCGCGGTGACCTGCTCGAACTCGGCTCGTACATGGGCAAGAGCGCGATCTTCATGGGCAAGTACCTGCGCGAGGGCGAGGAGTTCACGGTCTGTGACCTCTTCGACTCGCCCGCCGAGGACGAGTCCAACCTCGCGGAGACCCAGTCCTCCTACGCCTCGCTGACCCGCCAGGCCTTCGAGACGAACTACCTCGCCTTCCACGAGGCGCTGCCCACCGTCATCCAGGCCCCGACCTCCGTGGTCGGCGACCGGGTGCGTGCGAACAGCTGCCGCTTCATCCACGTGGACGCCTCCCACCTCTACGAGCACGTGCACGGGGACATCCAGGCGTCCCGCCTCCTCGCGGCGCCGGGCGCGGTCGTGGTCTTCGACGACTACCGCTCCGAGCACTGCCCCGGCGTCGCCGCCGCCGTGTGGGGCGCGGTCACCACGGCCGACCTGCGCGTCATCTGCGTCTCCGGTACGAAGCTCTACGCGACCTGGGACGACCCGGCCCCGCTGCAGAAGGCCCTGCGCACCTGGCTGGAGGGCCGCGAGGACCTCTGGCACGGCATCGACACGGTCGTGGAGGCCCCGCTGGTGCGCATCGGCGGCCAGAAGGCGATCGCGCCGCCCGCGCCGAAGCCGCTCAAGGCTCCCGAGGTGCCCGTCCTCGCGGCGGTTCCCGCCCAGCCGAAGCCCGCGCCGCGCTCGCGCCGGGCGCGCAAGCTGGCGAAGGACCTGCTGCCGCCCATCGTGACGCGGGCGATCGTGGCGAGCCGCCGCCGCTGACGCCGGACTCCGGTCCGCAGGCCCACGGGAAGGGGCCGGGTGCGCGTATCGCGCCCCCGGCCCCTTTTCCTCTTC